>JALQUL010000183.1 GCA_023260735.1 Limnohabitans sp.
GAAGCTGCAATTGCATTCCAAGCGGTTGATCTAGCCGCCATTGCACGCGAGGTAGCCCGTTCTTGGACACCCAAGGCCTTGGCCAAAGGCATTGACCTAGGCTTTGAGGGAGATGATCATTGCTGGGTACTGGGTGAAAAAATTTTACTCCAAGAGGTTTTAATTAATTTAATTGACAACGCCTTGCTTTACGCTGGTCAAAATAGTGCAGTTACGGTTCGAGTCAAACAATTGCCTTCATTCGAATCACAACACGCCTCTACTCAGCTTCAGCAAGCTCAACCCTTGGCAATTTTAGAAGTAGAAGATAACGGTCCAGGTCTTAATCCTGAACAGCTAGAACATATTTTTGAGCGCTTTTGGCGAGGCTCAGATTTGCCTGGTGGTTGTGGCTTAGGACTCTCCATTGTGTCTGAAATTGCCATCAAACATGGTGGTAAAGTAAATGCCCTTGCTGCCCAACCCCACGGCCTATGCGTGCTAATCATTTTGCCACTGCATACCTCTTCACCTGTTTAATATTTTATGAATTCGCATTACCCGATTGGTCGTATTAAAAACGAACTTTACTCACTATGGTATTTATCTTGGCCGACTTTAATAGGTTTGTTGGCCAATGTAGGTATGGGCGCAGCTGACATCGCTATGGCGGGTCATTATTCGGCGCAAGACTTGGCAGGTGTATCTTTAGGGGTGTCCATTTGGCATATCACCACTGTTACTATTATTGGTCTCATGATGGTAGTTAATAGCCAAGTGTCGCAATTAGTGGGGGCCAAAAAATTCGATCAAATTCAATCTACGGTTGTTCAAAGCCTCTGGATGGCATTATTTATTGGTTTAGTTGCATGGGTTATTGTGCAACAAGCCAGCCTTATTTACAGCTATATGGCCATAGCACCAGAGGTTAAACATATAGCAATGCAATTTGTCGTTATTATTAGTTTTGCTTTACCTGCATTTGCTTGTTACCGTAGTCTTTATGGCTATTTAGCCAGTGTAGGCCGAACCAAAATTATTATGAGTGTAGCTATTTTAGGTTTATTGGAAAGTATTTTTTTAAATTGGGTTTTTGTATGGGGCAATTTAGGTTTTCCTGCCATGGGTGGTATAGGTTGTGCTTGGTCAAATTTAATTACGGTGTGGTCTAATTTGGCCCTAGCGAGTGCTTGGATTTGGTGGTATGACTACAAACGCCACAATATTCCGTGTCAAGTTTTTGA
>JALQUL010000343.1 GCA_023260735.1 Limnohabitans sp.
ATGTTCAGACTCACCTGCTAAAGCATTTTCTTCAAAATAGGGTTGGTCAATATGCACAATACCAGGGATGGGTAAATCGCCCTGTGCATGCATGCCCGACATGCCGCCCAAAGAGGCACCAGCCATGGTGCTACCATGATACGCATTGTGTCGGCTAATAATGGTTTTACGCTCTGGTTGGCCTAATAAATCCCAATAACGACGAACCATACGAACGTTGGTGTCATTACTTTCGCTACCGCTAGAAGAGAAAAACACATGATCAAAACTTCTATCACCCACTTTAGGGGCTAACTGAGTTAATTTAGCAGCCAACTCTACCGCTGGTACATTAGTGGTTTGGAAAAAACTATTGTAGTAAGGCAAAGTCATGGTTTGTTGATAGGCGGCATCAGCCAAAGCTTTTCTGCCATAGCCTACGTTCACACACCACAAGCCACTCATTGCGTCTAGAATTTTTTTACCTTCAGAGTCGTAAACATAAATATCATCTGCCCTTACCATGACTCGTGAACCACGGGTACTTAAATCATCGTGATCGGTAAAAGGATGAATGTAGTGAGCACTGTCTAATGCTTGTACACGTTTGGTATCTACTTGTTGAGCACGTCTCACAATGGCGGGGGGGCTAATAATATCGTGGCTTAAACTCATTTTTATAGTTCCTATATTTCATTTTTTGGGTGGATAGTACTTTGATTAGAAGAAACCTTTTACAGGCCTCTATTTTTAAACATGCAACAATAAATGCTCGCGTTCCCAAGGTGAAATTACCTTCATGAACTCTTCAAATTCTTGCTCTTTGACTTCGATATAAACACTAATGAAGTCTTGGCCTAAAATTTCGTGCAGGTCAGGTTCATTGCGTAATTTGTCGAGGGCTTCACCCAAACTACGTGGCAATGAAAACGGTGCCAAATAAGCATCACCTTTCATTTCTGGTTTAGGTTTTATTTTATTTTTCATACCTAAATAACCGCATGCCAAAGTCATGGCCATCGCTACATATGGATTGGCATCTACACCAATCACACGATTTTCTATTCGACGTGCTTCTGGACTAGAAATTGGTGAGCGAATACCGACTGAACGGTTATCAATACCCCACTCAATATTAATTGGTGCTGCTGTATTGCGAGCTAAGCGGCGATAACTATTAACATAAGGGGCGACCAATGCCATAGCAGCAGGAATATATCGTTGTAAGCCACCGATGTAGTGGAAATAAGCCTCTGAAGCAGTACCGTCATCGTTGCTAAAAATATTTTTTCCGGTTAATTTGTCAATAATACTTTGATGAATATGCATGGCACTGCCAGGCTCCCCAGCAATAGGTTTGGCCATAAAAGTGGCAAACATCTGATGACGCATGGCCACTTCACGCACTGTGCGTTTAAACATAAACACTTCATCAGCTAGACCTAAAGGAGCACCATGGAAAAAATTAATTTCCATTTGACCTGCGCCCACCTCATGAATCAAGGTGTCAACATTGAGCTCCATTTTGTCGCAACAATCATAGAGCTCCTCAAATAAAGGATCGAACTCGTTGACTGCATCAATGCTATAAGATTGTCTAGAGGTTTCTGCACGCCCACTACGTCCAATAGGAGGGCGTAAAACCGTGTTGGGATCCGTGTTGCGAGCTACCAAATAAAACTCAAGCTCTGGGGCTACGACTGCTTTTAAATTGTCTTTCTCAAACAAGTCAACCACTCGGCGCAACACACTACGCGGAGCAAAAGTGACCAAGTTGCCATCACGATCATAACAATCATGTATCACTTGAGCGGTAGGGTCGGTGGCCCATGGCACAATTCGAACAGTTGAAGGGTCTGGACGCAAATGCATGTCACGGTCAACAGGATTAATAACATCATAATAAGGACCTTGACTAGGCACCTC
>JALQUL010000193.1 GCA_023260735.1 Limnohabitans sp.
AGTTACGCCGTTACGTAACATTTCAGACAGGAAAAAATTAGCTGTTTCAGATGCATGAGATTCGTCTGAAAACCTAGACTCTGCGGGAAACGTAAAATTTTCTAGCCATGGTAATAAGCCAGCTGCAGGAGAACCAATAATATCCGTTTGTGGGTAATGAATATGCAGATCAATAAAACCCGGGGCAATTAATTGGCCTAACAAATGCTCGATAGGAACATCTAAAAACAAAGGCTTTAATGCTTGATAGGAACCTGCTTGAATAATCAGATAAGGTGATAGAGCATGTTCTAGACCCACCTTTTTACCAATCACTAATAGGCCATCAGCCTCATAGACTGGTGCACCATTTTCGTCAAAGCGCAGCAATGCAGATCGATATGCCTTTACATGAGTCCACTCGATTGCATCTTCTAAAAAAACGGATTTATTGGTAGTCATATTTTATTGATATTGGTTCGAACAAAGGTGCCGTAGTAGCAAGGTTTTAACAAACCCCAAATCGAATACCCCACTGCTTTAATAAGCGCCTATACATAGCAGAAGTTTTATCTGCTGCGCAGTGTAATTCAGTGTCTTGATAAACAGGTAAAAGTGCTGGTTTTTGTGATTCTAAAATGGGTTGATCTTGCAAAAAAATAGTGTCTTGAAAAGCCTGAAAAACTGCATCTTCGGATTCAAAATCAGCCACTGCAAGCGTAAACCATACTTTACACCGAGTAGGCGTTTCCGGGCAAATCCACAGAGCAATCGACTCTCTATAATTGTCTTTTGCGCTCGCACCATTGGGTGGAACTTTGCTTAAAACTGCACTAAATGGATGATCTAAATAATACTCATATTCAATTAAAGCAGATTGTGTAGAGTGTGCATTTGACTGTGGTTGCCAAGCCTTGCAAGAGCTAGCCTTTAAAGTTCCAGCAACTAGCGCTACTTCGTAATTGGCCACTTGAGGTAGTTGTGCGTCTCCTAAATAGCCCTCGTGCACAAAACTAAAATGAGCCATATCGAGAAAATTTTCTACTAACCGAGGCGCACTGCTTTGCACTGTGTAAGGGCCACATAAAACTGATCGTAAATGACTGTCTTGAGAGGCCAAAAATTGAGGGAAAAAAGAACTCAATTGTAGAGTTTCATTTTGTGCTAGGTCTGGATGCTCTGCCAATAATCGTACCCAAACCAAACCATATTGTTCTTTGGCTTGAAAAGTCTTTGCACAATGTTTAGTACCAGGGCTAAATTCTGGCAAGGCAGGTATTTGGCTACACTGACCACTACTACTAAAACGCCATCCATGGTAGGGACAAATAATTTGATCTTGTACCACTTGCCCCAAAGATAATTTGGCACCTCGGTGTGGGCACTGATCCAACATAACGCTTATTTGTTGATGTGAGTCTCGCCAGACCACTAGTTCAACACCTAACAAACTCACCGCCTTGGATTGCTGCGAGAGAAATTCAGAAGATTGGCCAACAGGATGCCAAAAAAAAGCCTCTATTGATTCTGTAATGTCTACAGGTTGATGGGTATTGGGGTCAGCAATCATATTTTTGTTGGTTAAAAGCAGTAGATATTTTGCTTATTCATCCAAAATAACTACCAAAAAAAAGTCGCATATGGCGACCTTTTTCAAGTTTTTTTAATGAGTTAAAAATACTTTTCAGCAAAAGCAACAACACTGTATTAGCTTTTATCTGTGCAAAATAAGTTAATTTAACATGGCCTATTCATTTAATTAAATAATCAATGGTAAATACCATTGATTATTAACATCAAACTCATAGGCCATAGACACGTCTAGAGTAAAAATATGACAATAATTCTACTGCTAGTTTATTTAGGAGCGGGTACTTTACCTTCAACGCCCTTCACATAGAACATTACTCCGCTTAAGAATTTGTCATCTGCAACCGCATCTTTAGACAATACCAATTTACCGTCTTGACCAGTAATTGGACCCTTCCAAATACTAAAGCTACCGTCTTTTAAACCAGCTTTGATTTCTTCAATTTTTGCTTTGGTCTCGGCTGGTACATCTTCGGCAATAGATACTATATCGATTGCACCTTCTTTAACGCCCCACCATACTTTACCATTACCCTTCCAATTGCCTTCTAAAGCATCGCGAGTAGTCTTGATGTAATAAGGAGCCCAATTGATAACAGCAGACGCTAAGTGAGCTTTTGGACCATATGCTGTCATATCGGAATCCCAACCAAAAGCACGTTTACCCTTTTCTTGAGCTGTTTTTAACACAGCAGGTGAGTCAGTGTTTTGGAATAACACATCAGCACCACCATTGATAAGGGAGGTAGCTGCTTCTGTTTCTTTTGGTGGATTAAACCATTCACCGACCCAAACTACTTTGGTTTTAATTTTTGGATTAACGCTTTGTGCGCCTAAGGTAAAGCTATTGATATTGCGAATTACCTCGGGAATTGGCACAGAACCCACTACACCCAATGTATTAGATTTTGTCATCGCACCAGCAATAACACCAGCCATGTAAGCACCTTCATAGGTACGGCTGTCATAGGTATTCATGTTATCAGCTTGTTTGTAGCCTGTTGCATGCTCAAACTTCACTTCTTTATTGTCACCCGCTACTTTAAGCATAGGATCCATATAGCCGAAAGTGGTACCAAAAATGAGTTTGTTACCTTGGCTCGCCATATCGCGAATTGCACGTTCTGCATCAGCAGACTCTGGAATGCTCTCTACAAATGAAGTTTGGATTTTATCGCCAAACTCTTTTTCAAGTGCTTTACGACCGTTGTCATGAGCAAAAGTCCAACCGCCATCGCCCACTGGGCCAACATAGGCAAAGGCAATTTTTAAAGGCTCGGCTTTAGCGGCACTAGAAGCTGAAGATGCGGCTGTAGAAGCTGCAGACGCATCTGTTTTGGCGGGTTCTTCTGATTTACCACAACCTACCAAGGCGGCTGCCGTTAAAGTCATTAAGGCAGCGGCCTTAATGAGATTACGTTTTTGAAAGTCAGTCATGCAAATTTTCCTTTAAGTGATGATGAAAAAAGGCGAACAAAAAATCAAATTTCTTGTACAAGTATAAATTATGTAACAAAAGATAGATTGACACACAAGAATTTTCGGTTTAGAGCACGAATTGCTACTTTCCAACACAATTTAATAACTTCAGAAAACTGTTTTTATTAAATTGAGAGCTTTTGGACTAACTATAACTCTTTTAACTATGAGCGCATAAATCCTCGCTATTCAGAGCAAGCATACAAGCGATGGACTGCAAAGCAGTCTTCTTGGCTCAGAATTTGTTACACGTTTTGCTATTACGCAATGAACTAAATAAATACGACAAAAAACGCAATGTTGCATCTACCAACAAAATAGCTTGATACCCAAAGTGCCTTGACCACTTGTGCAGACTATATTAGAGGCTGAAAAGTTGCCAAAGCCCAACTGGTGGCATCAGTGAATCAAGAGCTCAAAAAATAGCTATACAAGTAGTCATCCAAGCATAACTCTGTAGAAATACCCGTGGTTTTCGGCAGAGAATATGCCAAGGGGGCATCCAACAATTGTAATTAAGACCCCGGATAAAAAGGTTTACCTAGCGAAGCGGGCATATTCACTTTAATCCACATCGGGTTTCTTGAAATCAAAACCAATACGACTATAGTGGCCACATAAGGCAACATAATCAGTAGTTGACTTGGAATATCTACGCCAATGCCTTGCAAATGAAATTGCAACATAGTCACCCCACCAAATAAATAAGCACCCAACAAAATTCGGGCAGGTCGCCATGTTGCAAAAGTGGTAAGTGCTAAGGCAATCCAACCCTTACCAGCCACCATACCTTCCACCCACAATGAATTGTAAATAATTGACAAATAGGCACCTGCTAAGCCACACAAAACACCACCAGCTACAACTGCCATCAATCTTATTAATCGTACTTTGTAACCCAATGCATGAGCTGATTCTGGGCTCTCGCCAATACTGCGCAACACCAAGCCTGAACGGGTATGATAAAAAAACCAAATTAATACTAAAGCTAAGAAAATCGTAATATAAACTAGGGGATGGTGTTTAAAAAATGCATTCCCGAACAGTGGAATTTCAGATAAAAAGGGAATCGCAAACTGGTCTCTATCGGGTACTGTTGCCTGCACATACGAAGTGCCCACAAAAGCCGAAAAACCAGTACCAAATAAAGTAAGAGCTAGGCCTGTTGCAAACTGATTGGTATTGAGCCAAATGACTAAAAAACCAAAAATAGCAGCTAATACGGCGCCCACTACCATGCCCGAAATAAATCCTAAAACAGTCGAACCTGTATGCACTACTGTCGCAAAGCCAGCAATAGCAGAACACAGCATCATGCCTTCTGCACCTAAATTGACAATACCGACTTTTTCGTTAATTAACAAACCTAAAGCAGCAAGTGCAAGCACCGTTCCAGAGGTAAGGGCCGAGGCCACTAATAAAGCATAGGTATCCATTATTGCGCTCCCTTTTTGGCGACTTTTATTTTGTAATTGACTAAAATATCACAGGCTAATAAGCTGAATAACAACAGGCCTTGAAACACCCCTGTAAGTGATTTAGTTAAACCCAATCTAGATTGCGCCATTTCACCACCAATGTAAAACATACTCATTAACACGGCAGAAAAAATCATACCTA
>JALQUL010000463.1 GCA_023260735.1 Limnohabitans sp.
CCAAAAGTCAATGTGCAAGTGGCCCAAACAGGCGAAACCTATGCCTGTGCCACCGCTGAAAGTTTACTCAAAGGCATGATGAGGCTGGGTCGTAAAGGCATTCCAGTGGGCTGTGTGAACGGTGGTTGCGGCGTATGCAAAGTCAAAGTATTAACCGGTCAAGTCAGCTCCTTGGGTCCTATTAGTAGAGCCCATGTGAGCATAGATGAAGAAGCTCAAGGTTATACCTTGGCTTGTAGAGCCGCCCCTGTATGTGATGTGCAACTTGAAGTTGCCGATAAGTTAAAAAAACCTTTTTCCAAACCGCTTGCTGCACCAACAGCAGGCAATATTTCAACCAAAGACTAGGAGAGACAAAATGGGTGTTTTACGTATTGGTCATGCCAACCTAAGGGTAATGGACATGGCAGAGGCTCTTAAACATTATGAAAATGTTTTAGGTATGAAACGTGTCATGGAAGACAAAAATGGCAACGTGTATTTGAAATGTTGGGACGAGTGGGATAAATTCTCCTTAATCCTAAGTCCTTCCGATCAAGCTGGTTTAAACCATGTAGCTTACAAGGTAGAAAAAGATGCCGACTTGGATGATTTAAAAGCCAAGATTGAAGCCTACGGTGTGAAGACAACTGAGCTAGCAGAAGGTACTTTACCTTCTACTGGTCGTATGTTGCAATTTAATTTGCCAAGTGGTCATGAAATGCGTTTGTATGCCATGAAAGAGTATGTGGGTACTGAAGTAGGAACAACCAACCCAGATCCATGGCCAGATAACATTAAAGGCGCTGGCGTACATTGGTTAGATCATTGTTTGTTAATGTGTGAAATGAACCCAGAAGCTGGCATTAACACGGTAGCAGACAACACAAAATTCATGATAGAAGCATTAGATTTCTTCTTGACTGAACAAGTCACTGTAGGCCCAGGTGGTGCGATTCAAGCAGCTGCATGGTTGAGCCGTACTACCACTCCACACGATATCGCTTTTGTAGGCGGTCCTCGTAGCGGTTTGCATCATATTGCCTTCTTCCTTGATTCTTGGCATGACATTTTAAAGTCGGCTGACGTAATGGCGAAGAACAAAACCAAAATTGATGTGGCCCCTACCCGTCATGGAATTACACGCGGCGAAACCATTTATTTCTTTGATCCAAGTGGCAACCGTAACGAAACCTTTGCAGGTTTAGGTTATTTGGCTCAACGTGATCGCCCAGTAACCACTTGGACTGAAGATAAATTATGGAACGGCATTTTCTATCATACCGGTGATGCGGTGCCATCATTTACTGATGTTTATACCTAATTCAAACCAAGCATTTATTTGATTGCCCCTTGCTACATGAGTGTAACTTGACCTTGTCACTCATGTATCCCTCTCTTACCGTTGAATCTGCCAGAGAGGGATTTCCCCAACCGTCAAGCCCTATTTTTTAACTATTGTTTTAATAAGCCATGAAACAAATCCTCAACTATATTAACGGTGCTTATGTTGCTAGCCAACGTCAATTTGAAAAGCGCTCTCCTCAGACCAATGAAGTGATTGCACAAGTGCATGAGGCTAGTTTTGAGGATGTCGATTTGGCAGTGAAGTCTGCGCAAGCGGCCTTGAATGGCCCTTGGGGACAAATGACAGTAGCCGAGCGTGTTGAAAAATTACATGCAGTGGCAGATGGAATTAATCGTCGTTTTGACGAATTTTTAGCTGCTGAATGTGCCGATACTGGTAAACCTGCCAGTTTGGCCAAACATATTGATATTCCACGGGGTGCCGCCAATTTTAAAGTCTTCGCGGATGTAGTGAAGAATGTAGCGACCGAGTTTTTTGAAATGGCCACGCCTGATGGCCGAGGCGCTATTAACTATGGCTATCGCTCACCAGTCGGTGTGATTGGTGTAATTTGCCCCTGGAATTTACCCCTATTGTTGATGACTTGGAAAGTGGGCCCTGCATTGGCATGTGGCAACACTGTAGTGGTTAAACCGTCTGAAGAAACGCCGCAAACAGCCGCCCTTTTAGGAGAGGTTATGGCTGAAGCTGGAATTCCACCCGGCGTTTATAACGTAGTGAATGGTTTTGGCCCTGATTCAGCGGGTGAGTTTGTCACCTCTCATCCTTTAGTGAATGCCATCACCTTTACTGGCGAAACTAGAACGGGTGAAGTGATTATGAAAGCTGCCGCAAAAGGCGCTAGACCAGTGAGTCTAGAAATGGGCGGTAAAAATGCGGCCATTGTTTTTGCCGATTGCAATTTTGAGGCGGCCATTGAGGGCACGATGCGTTCAGTATTTGCCAACTGTGGACAAGTATGTTTAGGCACCGAACGTGTTTATGTCGAACGCCCCATTTTTGATAAGTTTGTTGCTGCACTTAAAGCAGGAGCTGAAGGATTAAAAATGGGTGCGTCATTTGATGAGACGACCAATATGGGTCCTTTAATCAGCAAAGAACATCAAAACAAAGTTTTGTCCTATTACAAAATTGCAGTGGATGAAGGTGCAACTGTCGTAACGGGTGGTGGTGTGCCAGATATGCCGGCCCATCAACAAGAGGGATGCTGGGTACAACCCACCATTTGGACAGGTTTGTCTGATAACGCTAGAGTCATGAAAGAAGAGGTTTTTGGACCTTGCTGTCATATCGCTGCCTTTGACACTGAAGCCGAAGTATTGCAAAGAGCCAATGACAATGAATACGGCTTAGCCACTGCTATTTGGACACAAGATTTAGCAAGGGCACACCGTGTCGCACAAAAAATGCAGGTCGGTCTCTCTTGGGTTAACTCATGGTTTTTACGTGATTTACGCACACCATTTGGTGGTGCTAAACAATCGGGTATTGGGCGCGAGGGAGGCGTTCATTCGCTAGAGTTTTATACCGAACTCAAAAATGTTTGCATCAAGCTTTAAGCCTTCATTTTTACATTAATACGCAAATGAATACAGCTATCTCCAGTCCAGAAATTGGCAAAAGTATTGTGGTAAATGGCATCAAGGTGAATTACCATGATCAAGGCACAGGCTTTCCTATTACTCTTATTCACGGTTCAGGACCTGGCGTGTCTGCTTGGGCCAATTGGCGTTTAATTATTCCTGTGCTGTCACAGCAAGCACGAGTCATTGCCCCCGACATGTTGGGTTTTGGTTTCACTCAAAGAGTTCCAGGGCAAAAATATGGTATGGATATTTGGGTCGAGCAAACATTGGGTTTATTAGACGCTTTGGGTATTGAGCAAACTGATTTGGTGGGTAATTCATTTGGCGGTGCATTAGCCCTGGCCTTTGCCATTCGTTATCCGCACCGAGTCAGACGCTTAGTGTTGATGGGCAGTGTAGGGGTGCCCCATGAAATTACCCCTGGGCTTGATGCAGTGTGGGGTTATGAGCCTTCGTTTGAAAACATGCGAAAAATCATGGATTTATTTGCGTTTAATCGCCAGTTGGTGAATGATGAGTTAGCAATGCTGCGTTATAAGGCTTCAATTCAGGCCGGTTTTCAAGAGTCATTTTCTGCCATGTTTCCGGCCCCCAGACAACGTTGGGTCGATGCGATGTGCAGCCCTGAAGCAGACATTAAAGCCTTGCCACACGAGACCTTGGTGGTGCATGGTAGAGACGATTTAATCATTCCTTTAGTGACTAGCACTACCTTAGCCAATTGGATTCCAAAAGCACAATTACATGTTTATGGACAATGTGGTCATTGGACTCAAATTGAGCATTCCGCCCGATTTGCTCAGTTGGTAATCAATTTTATAAACGAAGCGAATATGCAAAGCTCTACAAAAGCGGCTTAAAAAGACATCAGTTGGAGTCATTTATTATCTTCTCTTCATTGATTTTGAAGAGTAGAAATTGAGATTTTTATATTTTTATATCTTTAAATTAGGATTGTTATGTCAATGAAACCAGAACTAATACAAACCCTGGGTAATGAGTTATTCACTGCCTTACAAAACTGCCAAACACTAGAGCCGTTAACCAATCGCCACCCTGATATTACGATTGAAGATGCCTATGCTATTCAGCAAGTATTAAACGCTAATCGTGTCAACGCAGGTGCTAGGGTAGTGGGGAAAAAAATTGGCGTGACCTCTAAAGCCGTGATGAATATGCTCAATGTGTATCAACCCGATTTTGGTATTTTGTTAGACAACATGATTTATAACGAAGGTCAGTCTATAGAGCGCGATAGTTTAATTCAGCCCAAAGCCGAGGGAGAAATCGCCTTTATTTTAAAGCGTGATTTACAAGGTCCTGGCATTAGTAACGCTGATGTATTAGCCGCCACCGAATGTGTCATGCCTTGTTTTGAAATTGTCGACTCTCGTATTCGTGATTGGAAAATCAAAATTCAAGACACGGTAGCTGACAACGCTTCTTGCGGTGTATTTGTATTAGGGGATCAAGCAGTGAGCCCACGCAAAATTGACCTCAGCACTTGCGGTATGTTACTAGAGCGCAATGGCGAGTTGATTGGCACAGGGGCCGGTGCTGCGGCTTTAGGTTCACCCGTCAATGCAGTGGCTTGGTTGGCCAATACTTTAGGCCGATTAGGCATGGGATTAAAAGCCGGTGAAGTGATTTTATCGGGTGCTTTGGCCGCTATGGTGCCGGCTCAAAAAGGCGATAACTTCCGTGTTTCTATTGGCGGCATGGGCAGTTGCTCGGTGCGCTTTGTTTAATCACGAGGCCAGACTTTAGCCTTTTATTCGACCGCCTTTTAGGTAGTGAACAAATCCATCAATTAAAATTTATATAGACAAGGATATCCAGTGAAAAAAATCAATTGTGCCTTAATTGGTCCAGGAAATATTGGTACTGATTTATTAGCCAAACTTCAACGTAGCCCTTTTTTAAATCCCGTCTGGATGGTGGGAATTGATCCAGAATCAGATGGTTTAAAACGTGCCCGTGAAATGGGAATTAAAACCACTGCCGATGGGGTTGATGGCTTATTGCCTTTTGTTAAAGAAGACAATGTACAAATTGCATTTGATGCCACCAGTGCTTATGTACATGCAGAAAATTCAGCCAAATTAAATGCCTTGGGTGTGTTAATGATTGATTTAACACCTGCTGCGATTGGACCATTTTGTGTACCACCCGTGAACTTATCGCAGCATGTTGGATCGGGTGAAATGAATGTGAATATGGTCACTTGTGGTGGTCAAGCCACTATTCCAATGGTCGCCGCTGTAAGCCGAGTCCAAACTGTAAGTTATGGTGAAATTGTTGCTACGGTATCTAGCCGTTCAGTAGGACCAGGTACGCGTAAAAATATTGATGAATTTACCCGTACCACTGCAGGAGCTGTAGAAAAAGTTGGCGGTGCAAAAAAAGGCAAGGCCATCATTGTGATTAACCCAGCCGAGCCTCCACTCATTATGCGAGATACCGTGCATTGTTTAACTGAAGGCGAGCCTGATCAGGCCAAAATTATCGAGTCGGTACATGCCATGCTCAAAGAAGTCCAAAAATATGTACCTGGCTATCAATTAGTCAATGGCCCAGTATTTGATGGCAATCGAGTCTCTATCTTTTTGGAAGTAGAGGGCTTGGGTGATTATTTACCCAAATATGCAGGTAATTTGGACATTATGACAGCAGCGGCTGCTCGAACTGCCGAAATGTTTGCTGAAGAAATGATCGCTGGTCGTCTGACTTTGTCAGCAGTAAAAGCCTAATTAATCACCCACTAAAAAAGCCATTTTGGAGCTAATAATGAGTTTAAAAAATAAAAAAATTACCGTACATGACATGACTTTGCGTGACGGTATGCATCCTAAACGTCACTTGATGACGCTTGATCAAATGAAATCGATAGCCTGTGGTCTAGACCAAGCCGGTGTGCCTTTAATTGAAGTGACTCACGGTGATGGTTTAGGCGGTTCTTCAGTCAATTACGGTTTTCCGGCTCATACCGATGAGGAATATTTAGGAACCGTCATTCCTCTTATGAAACAGGCCAAAATTTCAGCCTTGTTATTACCTGGTATTGGAACAGTCGACCACTTACATATGGCCAAAGACTTGGGTGTGCACACTATTCGTGTGGCCACCCATTGCACCGAGGCAGACGTTTCAGAGCAACATATTACCCGTGCCCGCCAGTTAGATATGGATACCGTGGGGTTTTTAATGATGGCCCATATGGCCTCTGCTGAAAAACTGATTACTCAGGCCAAACTTATGGAAAGTTATGGCGCTAATTGTATTTACGTGACCGATTCAGCAGGTTATATGTTGCCAGAACATGTGACTGAAAAAATTTCAGCCGTGCGTCAAGCGCTAAAACCCGAAACAGAATTAGGTTTTCATGGCCATCACAACCTGGCAATGGGTGTTGCTAACTCAGTGGCAGCAGTAGCCGCTGGAGCCAAC
>JALQUL010000054.1 GCA_023260735.1 Limnohabitans sp.
GGCTAGGCCTTTATAAAGCGCTGGCATAACGTTGGTCATACCGGGTGAGGCTTTTACAAAAAAGCAACCAATAATGGAAGCAATAATAGACACTGCACCTAGTGCCAAGGGGTAAACAATGGCGGTTTCGCCTAGTTGAGTAAGGAGTAATCCTCCAAGCACCATAGTGGCAATAAGGGTTACAGCGTAAGTTTCAAAAAGATCGGCAGCCATGCCAGCACAGTCGCCTACATTGTCGCCCACATTATCAGCAATAACAGCAGGATTGCGTGGGTCATCTTCTGGAATGCCAGCCTCTACTTTACCGACTAAATCAGCACCTACATCTGCCCCTTTTGTGAAAATCCCACCACCTAATCGGGCAAATATAGAAATCAAAGATGAACCAAAAGCAAAACCAATTAATGGATCTAATACGCTACCATGCGCTCCTACTGGTGCGCTAGTGCTTAAATACCAATAAAAGCCAGTGACTCCTAATAAACCAAGGCCTACTACCAACATACCTGTAATAGCGCCACCCCTGAAGGCAACATTTAACGCTGCCCCAATGCCTTTGGTAGCTGCTTGAGCGGTTCTTACATTGGCCCTTACAGATATATTCATACCAATAAAACCACAAGCCCCCGATAAAGCAGCGCCAATCACAAAACCTATGGCGGTTTTGCCATCGAGAAATAAGGCAATTAAAACTGCAAGTACAATGCCCACCATTAAAATAGTTTTGTATTGCCTGGCAAGATAGGCGGCTGCTCCGGCTTGAATCGCTGCTGCGATTTCTTGCATTCTGGGGTTTCCAGCATCTTGTGAAAGAATCCAGTTACGTGCCCAAAAGCCATATATGACAGCAATAGCGCCACATACTAGCGCTAAAATCAAAATTGACTGACTCGTCATTTGTTGCTCCTCTAGTTGAATCGCAAAACGGGAGCGACGCTGGTGGTGCTCCCACTGCGTTGCTTCCTCGAAATACGGTAATTCAACAGAAATACGCGTAAATGATTGGCCAACGCCACCACTTTACTCATAAATTTGCGTCCGCGAAAGGCTGGAGAAAGTAAAATGAGGGTTAATCCTTATGTTTTTGTAACTTTAATGAAGAAAAAACCATGTCCTTAGACAACGTAACCCCTGGAACCAAAGTTCCTGACGCATTCAACGTCATTATCGAAATCCCAATGAACGCCGATCCGGTGAAGTATGAAGTAGATAAAGAATCTGGAGCGATTTTTGTTGATCGCTTTATGAGTACTGCTATGCATTACCCCACCAACTACGGTTATGTCCCAAAAACCATTAGTGGTGATGGAGACCCAGTGGACGTTTTAGTGATTACTCCTTTTCCTTTAATTCCGGGTGTTGTAGTACCTTGCCGTGCTATTGGTATCTTGAAAATGGAAGATGAAGCTGGTCAAGACGGTAAAGTTTTAGCGGTTCCTACCGATAAAATTTTGTCCATTTACAGCCACTGGAAAAAACCAGAAGACTTAAACCAATTGCGTTTAAAAACCATTGCGCACTTCTTTGAGCATTACAAAGATTTAGAGCCTAACAAATGGGTAAAAGTTTTAGGTTGGGAAGGCCCAGAGTCTGCTCACCAAGAAATTTTAGATGGTATTGCTAACTACAATGCTGCTAACAAAGCTTAATTTTAAGTTTTGTTTTTGCTAATTCTTAATGAAATTAGCAATTCAAATAAAAGCCAACCTTTATTTTTGGGGTTGGCTTTTTTATTGATGAACAGGATTAATAGTGGCTTGTATTAAGATGATGGATTGGATTTTTTAAATGGTGAATGGCTTACCAATTGTTCTTGGTAGTTTTCAATCATGGCACTTTCGCGATTTAAAAAGTCATGAATGGCTTTTCTAAAACTGGGATTGGCCACCCAATGTGCACTGGCCATTGGTTCGGGTAATAAAGCCCTTGCTAATTTATGTTCGCCCTGCGCACCACCTTCAAAAGTATCATAACCATTATTGATACACCATTGTAGAGGTTGGTAATAACAAGCATCAAAGTGTAGGCAATCTACTCGCTTTAGAGCCCCCCAATACCTACCATAGGCGGTTTTGTGTTCCGTAAGTTGACCATTGATGAGTTTTTGCGAAGTGTGCAGACCAATTAAACTAGAGGCAATAGCTTGACCATTTTTTTCTGCAATAAATAGTAGCCAATTATCGGGCATAGTACGAGCTATTTGTTGAAAAAACTCGGGGTTTAAATAGGGCGGGCGACCATGCTCGTAATAAGTTTGTGCATAACATTGATAAAAAAACGCCCAGTCTTGAGTGCTAATTTCATGACCTTGCATATGCCTAAATTGCACTCCTGAATTTTTAACTTTTAATTGCTCTTGCTTAATTTTTTTTCTTTTGACTTGGTTCAATTGACTTAGAAAATCATTGAAGTCTAGGTACTTTTTTTCAGGGTTGTGCCAATGAAATTTCACACCATGTCGC
>JALQUL010000134.1 GCA_023260735.1 Limnohabitans sp.
TAAAAAATTAGTCACAAAACTAGGTAATGCGTCAAACATTTGATGCAAATACATTCCTAAATTGATATTGCCATTTTGAAACTGCAAAACAATGCCCGCAATTTGTTTAGTCAGTATTCCTGCAATAATTCCCAAAGGCAAAATCACAATAATTAGCACAATTAATAATGTTGCTAATGCTGCCCTGTTATGGTTATTTTTAAATTTTGGAAGAAATTTAAAATACATGGGTTTAAACGACATGGCAATAATAATGCCCCACATAATAGTGCCCCAGAAAGGCCACAAAATGGCTAAAAAACCAATAGAAACCAATAACAATAAAACATTCAGTGCCCAACCCTCTTTCTGTTGATGCGAATTTTGATTTGAATCATTCATATACAATTTCTTTGACTTAATTTGAATAACGATAAAGAGTGAATGCAAAAAAGGGCTACAAAAAATATCGCCCACGCAGACGCCTACCTTAATAAAATCATAACTGTTCCTATGACAGTTAACACGGCACCAATCCACGCACCCATTGCTGGCCTTCTACCTAGATACCACCACAACATAGGCAATAATAAAACAGGTGATACAGATGACAATACTGCCACCACACCCACGTTACCATTTTTTAGGGCTAACAAAATACAGGTCATACCTATACCCATTGCAATCCAACCGTTTAAAGCAGTTTGCCATAAAATTTTAGCATTTAAAGGGTTTTGTGATTGAGCGGCTCTAAACCCCGACCACAATAAAACCCAATGCGCCACTCCTGCAAAACTAACGCGCAAAGCAGATGCTGCAATAGGATCGACTCCTTGCGACATGACTGGCTTTGCAATAAGTGAACCTATAGACTGACAAATAGCAGCAATTACACCCAATAAAATCCCCCACTTGAGTGATCCTGTATCGGCTTCCCAAGCATGGTTATCTTCTTTGTCGCGACCTAAAAAAATGGCTACAGACACTCCTACCATGACTAAAACAGTGCCAATAAAAGTAAGTAGATTCATTTTTTCGGCAAATAAAATAAATCCAAATAAAGCACTAAACACAGCATTAGTAGAATAAAGCACTCCTGCCCTACGTGGGCCCAAGCGATGGCTAGCTGCGAATAAAGCGGTATCGCCTACAAAGATGCCAATGAGGCCACTTACAGCCATTGCTATTAGTACAGAGCCAGTAAGCGCACTCCAGCTACCCATTAATAACACCACTGGCCAAAGCATAAAAGCCACGGCCATCATACGCCAGCGAATAAATGAAAACGCTCCTAAATGCCGAGAAGGTACCACCGAAATAATCGAACCAATCGCCCAACACAATGCAGCTGCTAAAGCTAAAAAATCATAAGAATTCATAAAATGAAGTGGGGACTAAAGAGCGTTAAAAAATATACGAAAGCAAAAAACCTGAATGGGAATTTTCATAAAGAACTATTAAGCAGAGCAACATATCAAATGCCACTGGAGGCTTTCACCATTGTAGAACTGAAGACTACTTAATTCACTCAATACGGGAAATATGCTCATGAATAATATAACATTAGCACCAACACTTAAGAGGATCTAAAAATAATGGCTATTCAACCTACTGCCCTAAGGTACTCATGCACTGCCTGTGGCTGGAAAAAAACCGTGAGCCCAACAAGTGATGCGCTAATGCCAGGTGAGTTTTACAGTTGTTGCCCTACTTGCAAAAACCCTCATTTGCAAACACAAAAGCTAGAGGGATTGAGTAGTTTGGTCCATGACTTAAGGCACAAAATTTATAATCAATAGCTATAATTTGTGAAGTCGTATAATTTTGAAAGGAAATTGCTTAAGTCGAAATATATTCAACTTTTCATCCACTTTAAATAGTTCTTTAGTTAGCGCTTTAAATTTTAATTCCTTCAAAATCAAAAATTTTATAGAAGTATTTTTTATAACTTAATTTTTAATAACTGTGGATGTTTTTAAACTAAATAACTACCTCTGGCAACAGGAGCTAGCCCCTATCACCAGACTTTTAGTTTTTGACTGTTATTTTGTTTAGAGCTAGGAATATAGCTTACAAAAATTCAGGTATTTTTTACTCCACTGTCACCGACTTAGCCAAGTTTCTAGGTTTATCAACATCGGTACCCTTAGCAAGAGCAGTGTGATAGGCCAATAACTGCAAAGGCACTACATGCAATAGTGGGCTTAAGGCGCCATAATGCTCTGGCATTCTAATGACATGAATACCTTCTGCACTTTGAATTTTGGTATCGGCATCGGCCAACACATACAGCACACCACCACGCGCGCGTACTTCTTGCATATTGCTTTTCAATTTTTCTAATAAAGCATCGTTGGGCGCAACAGTGACCACTGGCATAGCGCTGGTGACCAAAGCCAAGGGGCCGTGTTTCAACTCGCCTGCAGGGTAGGCTTCAGCATGAATATAACTAATTTCTTTTAACTTTAAAGCCCCTTCTAATGCTAT
>JALQUL010000145.1 GCA_023260735.1 Limnohabitans sp.
GTCCTGCTGATTTATTATTTTTTGATATGTCCGATCAGCAGCATGTCATGATTTGGATGGGGCGTTATATTGCCTATCACACAGGACAAATTTCTGCCAAAGACAATGGCTTAAGAGCTATTAGTTTAAAAAGTTTAGCACAATGGAAAGATACCCGTTGGCGTCCGCTTGCTTCTAACCCCAATTTCCGTGGTGTTTACCGACTAGGATTTTTAGTATGAATTTTATAATAAGCACCCGTGAGTTTCGATTTTTCTATAAACTTTTATCATCACTTGTAATTGTTTTTTTAGTAGGTTTATTTACCCTTACATCGCTATCAGTGGGGGCACAAGTGAGCGCTACTAACAGTGCAGATTCAAAATCTGCAGTGCCCCGTAACAACCCCCTTGACTATGCTGATGGTGGCAAAGAGGGTAGTCCATTTTTTATGCTGACTGATACTACCTATGGAAGTTCAGAGCAGGCGTTTGTAAGGGTAGAAGTAGCCGATTTAAGTGCCGTAGCTGATTACGGTGGAGTGGACATTCGCTTGTATCAAATCCACAAACCTTTAGATTTTTTAGCTGAGCAAAAAAATCTACATCAAGTGCAAATTAAAACCAAAGACAGGGGCGATGGTGTTGTTAATTTTTTAGTGGCATGGTGGGATAGTTTTTTTGCCGATACCCGTAGGGTATTGCGTCAAATATTTACCAAAGAAGCAAAACAAGCAGTTACGCAGCAAAGTCCTGCATTAAAAACGCATCCTAAATCTAGCGTTCCTACACCAATTATTTTAGCCAATCGATTTGCTCCTATTGCTGGTTTAACACTGGTTGATGAAATGCGTTACCCTGTAATGTCTGCCAAAAATATCGATGTAGCTAAAGGTATTAGCTTAGAGGGTAGTAGTCATAATTTTCTGAATCAAGTCAATGGTAATGTCAATGTGCCTTTAGGTCAGTTAAGTCCAGGACTATATTTGGTCGAGGGAATTATTGGTGAGCACCGAGCCACTACCTTGTTATTTGTGACCGACGTGGTGGCCATTACCAAAAACGCAGGTCAACAAATGATGGTCTGGACTGCCGACAGAATAAACGGCAAGGCAGTAGCAGATGTAAATTTGAACTGGACAGATGGCAAAGGTATTTTGCAATCTGGGAAAACCAATGCTTCGGGTTGGATTGCTTTTGATAAAGCAAGTCCTGAACATAGCTATGTGTTAGGCTACGATAAGAATGCCGGTGTTTTTATTTCTGAGAATTATTTTTACGACAGCGAAATCTACAATACCAAGCTTTATGCATTTACTGACAGGCCTTTGTACCGCCCTGGTGATGAAGTGTCAGTCAAAATGTTGGGGCGCGAGTTTTTATCGTCTAACCAATCAATTGCCATGCAAGGTGGTCAAGCCAGTCTTGAGGTTATGGACCCTAATGGCACAGTGCTGATTAAACAACTGGTTAATCTTGATGCACAACATGGCGGCAATACGAGTTTTGTTTTGCCAGTGAATGCACAGGCAGGTGGCTATGATATGCGGATTCAAAAGAATCAAGATGTGTATAGTGCATCTTTTAGGGTCGCACAATATGTAAAACCCCATTTTGACATTCATTTAATACCTGCTAAAAAAGGATTTAAAACCAAAGAAGCAATAGAGGCTCAATTGCAATTAAGCTATGCTAACGGTAAACCCGTAGCCGATGCTAACATAGAGGTTTCTGTTCGAGCTCAACAAATGAGCATGGTAGAGGGAAATTTAGAGTATTCAGGTTTGTTTCCAGTCAAAATTCAATCGCAAACTTTGCGTTCAGATAAAAATGGTTTGGCCACTTTAAAGTTGCCTGCTGCCGATAATCCTAGTCGTTATATTGTGACTGCCTTGGCCACTGATGGAGCGGCTTATAGAGTCAAAATGTCTCGTGAGTTATTAATTGAAAGAGCTTCTCAATCCTACTCACTTAAGACTGCACAGCAATTCTCTAGTCCTATGCAACCTTTGGTGTTTGAGTTAATTGCGAATCAAAATCAAGTCAATATTACTGCTTCAGCTAATAAAACTTGGCAATGGATTCGTCTTGAAGATCAAAGTCAAGATAGTGGGCCACTCAAAGGCGATAAGTTAAGCTTACAATTTAAAAAACCGGGTTCTTATATGATTTCGGTACGTGATGAAAATAATAATATGCTGGCAGCGACTAGTCATTGGGTAAGCGGTGACGATTTAAAAGTAGTGCCAGGAACTATAGAAATTGTCTTTGATAAAACGCAATATTCAATTGGTGGTGTGGCTCAAGCTTTAATTACTTTTCCGCAGCCTATAGAACAAGCTTTATTAACCTTAGAGCGAGACAAGGTAGAAAAAATCGCTCTACTAGGTGCTGATCAAGCGGACTGGATTCGGTATGAAAAACTCAATGCCAAGCAATGGAAGGTAGAGTTGCCAGTTCAAGCCAATTACGCACCTAATATGACATTATCGGTTGCTCATGTAACCAATGGAACTTATACCTTTCAAAATGCTGGACTAAAGGTGATTCAACCTCTAATTGATATTGAAGTCAAAGCCGATAAAGCGGTTTATTTACCTGGTGATATGGTGAAGTTAAATATTAAAACTAGTTATTTGGGTAAGGCAATTTCAAGCCCAATTAGCCTATCGGTGGTAGATGAAATGATTTATGCTTTGCAACCTGAAATTGCGCCTAGTATTCAAGATTTTTTCTATCATCCTAGACGAAATAATGTGCGAACCTCATCTAGCCTTAATTTTATTAGCTACGATATGGCAAGCAATATGGTGGCTAAATCGCCGCAACGAGCAGAGGTAAACGACCGATCGGTTAAATTATTGGAGCGACCTAGAAGAGACAATATTGATACTGCGGCATGGATGCCACAATTGTTGACCAATGTTAATGGTCAACTCACCGTGCAATTTAAAATGCCTGACTCTTTAACTCGTTGGCGCATGACCGCAAGAGCGATGAATAATGCAGGCCAAGTAGGGCAGTCAACTGCATTTATTCAATCAGACAAAGCAGTTTATGCTAAATGGACTAGTGATGATTGGTTAAGAGAAAATGATCAAGCTAATTTAAGTTTAGTGATTTTTAATCAAACCGCTAGCTTACAAAATATTTCTTGGTTAGCTTCTAAAGTGAGCTCAAAAGAGTCTAAAAAAAATACAGTCAATGCAGAGTTGGCAAAAGCCAATATAAGCCTAAAACCGGGCGCTAATTTTATTGTTTTACCTTTAAAGGCCAAAGCGCTTAATACAAGTGAAGCGATTCAAGTAGAAATAAAGAATGGCAGCCAAGTGGTAGATACTTTAATTACTAAAGTGACTCAACAAGCTGCTGTTAATACCACCGATCAATCTTTGGTATGGGCTTTACAGTCTGGTGCTAATACTGTACAGCTGCCAGCTGATGCCTCTTCAATTGAGTTGCAATGGGTGTCACAAGAGCAAGCTGGTTTTTATCAGGCCTTAGATGAGTTAATTACTTATCCCTATGGTTGTACAGAACAAACTGCCAGTCGATTAATTCCTTATAGCTTAGCATTAGAGTGGGGGCGCACTCAAATGACACCTGAAGTGGTGCAACAGTTAGAAGCGGGTTTATTAAATTCAAGAATGCGTTTGATTAGTATGGCGGGCAATAATGGTTATTTTGGTTGGTGGTCAGAGCCTAATAATACCGATTCTTTCGTGACTTTTTATGCGTATTACGCCGATTGGCGAGCATCACAAACTCTCAAAATTAAATTACCTGCAGACTATGGTTTGCCTTTGTTAGAGCTTTATGCAAAGTCGGCCAAGGGGTTAACGGTAGCGCAAAGTGCATTGGTACTGAGTTGGTTTCACGAAATGGGTTTACCCGTCAAAACTCAAATTCAGGGTTTGATTATGCGACTTGAGAACAAGGCGCAAGTGAATGCCGATACGCCGCAAAAGGCTGCTATTCCTTCTTTATTGCCAATAGGTTCAAGTTTGGCATTTGATGCAAAGCACAGTGCTTTAAATCAAGCTTTTGCCACTGTTTTAGCTCACTATTTAGCCACTAAAACTGCAGTCCCTTGGCCTGCTACACTCAACTCAGAGTCCTCGGTGGCCTATTTACAAGCCAACCCACAAAATGTGATGGTGAAAGGTTTATTATTTTTAGTGCAACGTTTGCCTAGCAGTGTATCGGTGTTAAATTCTGCGACTTCTTCTGATATTAACTCCAACCCTAACTCTGATGCTAATAAAAAATTAGCGGTGCTTCATTCGTTTATTGGATCTTTGCAAGCCGAGCAAGCCACTCTAGATAGGGCAATGGCCTTGGTGTGGATGAGTCAAGCCTCTAGTGCTACTTACAAAAAGATTCAAGCCAATACCGAAATCATGCCATTTCCATGGCGTAAAAAAATCAGTCCTACTGGTCAAGTGATTTGGCAATATGGATCTAAGCAAGCATTAACTAGTATTACTAAACCCCAAAGTCTGCCGATGGATGCGGTTGCCATGGTGCGCTTTAAAACAAATGCTAGCCCTAGTCAACAATTGGCAGTTCAATTGTCGCGCCAAATTTATCGTGTGATTGCTAAAGGACCCTATTATTTACCCAACCAAATTGACTCTCATAATGATTATGCAGCTAACTCCCAAAAAGAAGCTCCAATCAAAAATTCTTTTGGTCAAGTACAAGTTCAATTAGAGTTATTAAAACCTGGCGAGGCCTTGCGCTCTGATGAGTTGTATTTGGATGAGATCCAAGTCTCAAGTCAAAAAGCAATACCTTATGGTTTAATCGAAGTGCCACTTCCACCAGGAGCACATGTGGAAGCATCTACCTGGGGTATTTATTTTACTCAAGGTGGAGCTCTTGAAGCAGCTCGTTTTGAAGAGAAAAAAGGTGCTTATCTTATTCCACTTGCTAAGTTAGAAAAAAATAACTCTGGCCATTATTCAGTTAGGCATTTATTGCGTTTAGGTCAAACGGGTCAATATCAATTACCACCGATTCGATATTGGCAAATGTACCAACCGACTCAACAAGCTTGGGAGACAAAAATAAATTGGCCAAGCTTTAGCATTCAATAAATACCAATGCTAAAAATGAGGTCTATGTTTTATCAGTATGTTGGCTTAAAGACTTACATCAAAATACTCGTGAGTTTTTGGTGTTGTTTTGTGCTTGGCCTTCCTGCTGCTAATGCAAGTTCCTTGCCTGCATGGGATAAGGGGCAATATCTCGCTACCTTGTTTTGGCAAACCGCCAACGGTTTAAATATGGCTCAACCTGGCCGGCATTTTAGTGCGCAAGATACTGCCGTTTATGGGCAAGCACAAGTACCCTTAGGCAGTGTCTGGAAGTTGTTTGTATATGCCTATTTAATCGAAAATCAAATCCCTGAAAACGAATATTTTTGTAATTCTCAAAGAAGCAACCAAGGTGAAGAATACTGCTGCTTACCTGGAGCAAGTATTAATCGAGATACCGCCTTAGCGCAATCATGTGGTGTTTATTTTGCACCTAAAAGATGGTCAATTACGCAAGAGAAATGGACCCAATGGTTGGCTAATCGCTCTCAAGTAGCACCGTCTTGGTTGCAAAATATTTCGAATATGCAAGCGGGAACTTTAGTACCAGTGGCAAGCTTGTTAAATGCAATTGAAAACTTTCCCGAACTCACTCAACGCAAAGCCAGAAATGCCTTATTAAAAGTAAGTTTGCAAGATGATTTCCAAACTACTTTGGGTATTTTAGGAACTGCTATTCGATTTAAAACCTGGTCTTGGTTTGATCAAGCTGTACATGCATCAAAAGGCCTTCCACCATCTGCAATAGAAGCTAATCAAATAAATAAGGCCCCTAGAATTGGTGGCGCCGTAGGCTGGCTACCCAATGGACGTGCGTTTTGGTGGGGGGCAGCGGGTACTAGTAAGACCAGTTTGTTACAGCACTCCCCTTGGATTGCACAAACCCTTGAGCTCAACCAAAACGCTTTAATGCCTAATGCTTGGAAAAAAGAACAAGCTTGTGTAAGGGTCAGATTTTTTAATGCCTATCCAATTAAAAAAGTGTTAGTTTTGTTAGCCAATAAAGAACAAAAACAAATCGCTCCTGCGGGTGTTTTGTCTTCACAAAACTATCAAATTTTCTTTGAAAATGGTCAAGTCATGCTTATAAAAGGCAGCTCTGATTTAAGCCTTTTTTATGCGCAAGCGGGTCAGCAACAACCAGTGCTAGAAGGACGCTTTTTTTTAGAAGATTATGTAGCAAGAGTCGTAGAGCGTGAAGGGCAAGTGAGCCAAAGCACGGCGAGTCAAGCATTAGCAGTTTTAGCAAGGACTTGGTTGGTACAAAATAGCCCTATTAACAAAGGATGCTATGTGACGATAGATGACTCTAAAGCTCAAAGAGTACAGGCTTCTCCGCCTACCAAAGCCGCCATGCAAGCTGCGCTTTGGACTCAAGATTTATTGATGACAGGCCAAGCCGTGCGCTACCATCAAAATACCCAAAAGTCTGCTGTATTTTCTTGGCAATCTGCTGTTGAATATTCCAAACAAAATCCTAAGGCGAGTTTTTATGCCTTGTTATTAAAAACCTATCCGCAATTAGGTTTTAGCGGGATTTATTTTGAACTCGATTGTGCGCCATTACCTCAAGCCCAATTATGGTTGCAAAACAATGTAAAAAAATGGCGATCCACGCTGACTCAAGTGAATGGTTTTCAGGAGCCTGCAAGTTTTAATGTTTGCCAAATTCAAAATGGTTTAGCTAATTCAGATCAGAGACGCTTAAAAATATATATTCAAGGCTGGGGCAAACTAGAGCATCGTTTGTCCCTTATCCATGAATATTTGCATTTAGCTTTTGCGAATCATCCTAATGGCCATGATGAAGTGTTAATCGAAAAGTTGGCTAGGCAATTAGCAGGGGTTTAATCCAATTTGCATAGTGTTGAATTGCGTAGCGTAATGCAGTGCAGACTTCAATGCATATAAGTAGGACAAAATGAAAAAACAATTGATGGAGAATGTCATGAATTTAACAATGCCTTGCCTCAAAACATGCAAGACGCTGCCTGCTAAAAGAAAGATAAAAACGGCTTTCTTGTTTGATTCTAAAATACCAGAGTTGTCTTTGCTTTATACCAATCACAACCGTGCTTTTAATTATTTAAACAAGATAGGCTTGGCTTGCCTGTTGTTTAGCTTACCTATAGTAGGTTTGTTTGCCCAAATAACAGTGAACACCCCTTTGGGTGGCTGGCGCAGTAGTGCTACAGCTAATGATTTCGCTCAAAAAACTTATTATCCAGCCTCCAGTGTTAATACAGAGGGGGTTTCAAAAAAGGCACAAATTTCGGGACAAATAGCTCAATTGCCAAAAACAAGTGCTAGCACTGTTGGGTCTAAAAATAATTCGACTCCAGCAACATTGGTGGTGAATGGAACAGAAATGCCTTTAAAAGTCACAGATGGTCGATTTGCTAGGCCCTGGGCTTTTGGTCCTGGCAGCAATAGTGTAGAAGTTAAATATGCGAAAAATAGTCGCAAGGTCCAGTTTTATGAGGCGAAAAGTGAAAAGGGAAGCGCCAAGTTAAGAGTCATTCTGTCTTGGGATGCAGATCAAACTGATGTTGATTTACATATAGTTTCGCCCGATGGGCAACATGCTTGGTATGGTGATCAAATTGTGGCTAATGGAGGCGGTATTGATGTGGATGTGACTACCGGTTATGGTCCAGAAATTTATTCTAATCCTGTGCCAATTAAAGGTACTTATTTAATTTTTACCAACTATTATGGTGGTATTAGTCGAAAAACAGTGGTGATGGCTACAGTGACTGTTATTACAGAAGAGGGTACTGGAAAAGAAAAAAGACAAATTTTTTATGTGCCACTTCGTAAACCCGGCGAGTTGCAATTGGTACAATCTTTTCAGTATTAACGATTGACATAATTTGAATCGATTAGACAAATTGTATCTCAACTAGGGTGAGGCTTGCTTAGTGGGCAAAAAATAGGCTATAATGGTAGTCTTTCCTTGCCGCACCTTGCTAAGACGCCCGGGGCGGCATATTTCCCTTAAGGAGTATTTTTATGCGTCATTATGAGATCGTCTTACTGATCCATCCAGATCAAAGTGAGCAAGTGCCAGCAATGCTAGAGCGCTACAAAGGTATGATTACAGCTGGTGGTGGCAAGATTCACCGCGTTGAAGACTGGGGTCGCCGTCAGTTAACTTATTTAATCAATAAGCTTTCTAAAGCTCATTATTTGTGCGTCAATATTGAAGCCGACCAAGCGGTGATGGCTGAATTAGAGCACGCCTTCCGTTTTAACGATGCTGTGTTGCGTCATTTGACCGTTTTGAAGAAAAAAGCTGAAACTGCTCCATCTTCTATGATGAAGTCAGTTGAGCGTGAAGATAGCCGTAAAGTACAACAAGCTGACGCTTAATTGTATTTTTGCCCTTTGTTTTTGAGTGAATCGGTTTCAACTTAAAGCCCACATCCTAGAACGTGCTTCATTGCGTTATACGCCAGCAGGTTTGCCTGCTCTTGATTTAGTTTTAAATCATGCTTCAGAGCAATTTGATAACGGTGTAAAACGACAAGTAAACTTACAAATCAGAGCAATCTGTTTTGGCCATCTAGCAGAAGTTTTAAATGCATCCGATATGAGTATAAAAGCTGAATTTTCAGGTTTTATTACTCCTAGCAAAACAGGGCGCGGTTTATTATTCCACATACAGGTTTTTAATCCAATTTAAGATTTACAGGAGTCCACATCATGGCCGGACCAAAACGTTTTAATAAAGACAAGCGCCCAAAGCGCAACACACAATCATTGTTGTTCAAACGTAAACGCTATTGCCGTTTTACAGTTGCGAACGTTGAAGAAATTGATTACAAAGATGTTGACACATTACGTGACTTCATCGGTGAAAACGGCAAGATTATTCCTGCACGTTTAACTGGTACACGTGCAATTTATCAGCGCCAATTGAATACGGCCATCAAACGTGCCCGTTTCCTTGCAATGGTGCCTTACACCGACCAACATAAAGTCTAAGGAGAAACCATAATGCAAATTATTTTGTTGGACAAAGTTGTCAATTTAGGCGCCTTAGGCGATATCGTTAAAGTTAAAGATGGTTACGCACGTAACTTCTTAATTCCTTCTGGCCGTGCCCGTCGTGCTACTGCTGCTAACAAGGCCGAGTTCGAAGCTCGTCGTGCCGAGTTAGAAAAAACTGCAGCCGAGAAATTAGGCGCTGCTCAAGCATTAGGCGAAAAATTAGCTGGTACAGTAGTAAAAGTAACTCAAAAAGCGGGCGTTGACGGCCGTTTGTTTGGTTCAGTTACTAACTTAGACATTGCTGAAGAATTGTCACGTAACGGTTTTACCGTTTCTAAAGCACAAGTTCGCATGCCTAACGGTCCTATCAAAACTGTAAGCGAAAGCACAGTAAGCATTTCTTTACATACTGATGTAGTAGTTGATGTTACAGTTTCTGTTTACGGCGAATCTGTTTAATAGTTAAACTAGTTTTTAGTAAACTCTTTAAGAGGGTTGCCCATCGGCAACCCTTTTTTTATGAGGCTAGCTACAATGAAGATCAAGCAGTTGAGAATAAGAATAAAAACGGAGCTCTTGATTAAAAAAGTTGTATTTTGGGTGTTTATCTAATAAGCTTGCTTTGTTTTATTTTTATGATGTTTGCACTCATTGGTGCGCCTTTCAGAATGGCTTTTAAGTCATTTTTTTAATTGTTTCAAGGAATATTCATGTCAATAGCTTTTGATGTCAACCAAGCTATTCCTACTTTGGCCGAAAGTAACGACCAGCAAATTGCGCAACTTAGAATTCCACCTCATTCACTAGAGGCTGAGGCCAGTGTTTTAGGCGGTTTGTTACTTGATAATAGTGCTTGGGATCGAGTGGGCGATATGTTGGCTGAGGTTGATTTTTATCGCTTCGAGCATCAACTTATTTTTTCATCTATTCAAAATTTAATTAATGCATCTAGACCGGCAGATGTCATAACTGTGTTTGAACAATTACAAAGTTCTGGTAAAGCGAATGAGGGAGTAAGTCTCGGTTATTTAAACTCTTTAGCTCAATATGTGCCAAGTGCTGGTAATATTCGCCGATATGCAGAAATCGTACGTGAACGCTCTTTATTACGTAAATTGGTAGGGGCTTGCGATTTTATTTCAGAGCAGGCGTTTAACACTCAGGGCCGTACCATACCTAGCATTGTGGATGAAGCTGAAACCAAAATTTTAAGCATTGGTGAAGAGGGTTCGAGGTTGAAACAAGGTTTCCAAAGTATGGACAACCTAGTGGTAGGTCTTCTTGATCGGGTACAAGACATGGCCGATAACCCGAATGAGGTAACAGGTGTTCCCACTGGCTTTTATGATTTAGATCGCATGACTGCGGGTTTACAGCCTGGCGATTTAATTGTATTGGCGGCTCGTCCTTCTATGGGTAAGACTGCTTTTGCTATTAATATTGCAGAGCATGTAGCCTTGAACGAGGGTTTACCGGTAGCTGTTTTCTCTATGGAGATGGGTGCTTCACAGTTGGCGGTGCGTATTGTGGGGTCGATTGGCAGAATTGACCAAGGCCATTTGAGAACGGGTAAATTAGTCGACGAAGAGTGGCCTCGTTTAACCGAAGCGGTTGAACGTTTGCGTTCAGTATCATTGCATATTGATGAGTCGGCTGGTTTGACAAGTAGTGAGTTACGAGCAAATGCCAGACGTTTAGCACGTAAATGCGGTAAGTTAGGACTCATTGTAGTTGATTATTTGCAGTTAATGTCTGGCTCTGCGGGTGCTGATAACGATAATCGAGCGACTACTTTGGGTGAAATTTCTAGGGGCTTAAAGATGTTGGCCAAGGAATTACAATGCCCAGTCATTGCGTTATCTCAGTTGAATCGAAGTGTAGAAACACGCCCCGACAAGCGCCCCATGATGAGTGATTTGCGTGAGTCGGGTGCGATCGAGCAAGATGCCGATATTATTATGTTTATTTACCGTGATGAGTATTACACAAAAGACGCTTGCAAAGAACCTGGCGTGGCAGAAA
>JALQUL010000268.1 GCA_023260735.1 Limnohabitans sp.
ATTTGTTGCATTAAAAGCCTACAAATCAGATGGAAAGTCACCAGTGATGGGCCGTAATAACGCCATTATGGGTGGTATTGCGAAACAATTTACCAACAACGAACTCAAAACATTGTCTAAATATATTGGATCTTTATCCTCTGATTTAGAAGTTACTCCAGAGTCACGTTTCCGTTAATTATTTGTTTAAGGAATCTCTGCATTAATCAAGAAAATAATTTTTTAGCTGTTTAAATTCAGCTTAATGAATTAACTTAAATATTATGCTGTGAATTCCTTCAATCCATAATTGAACGTAAAAAGAGCATAAAAAAAGACCACTTTCATGGTCTTTTTTTATGTCTTTAACCAATTAAAAAGGACTTGATAACAAGCCCTTTTTGAATGAGAGGTTAACTTAATCGACTTAACGTAAGCCAGCCATGTAATCAGCTACGGCTTTAATTTCACGATTATTTAATTTGGCAGCAACTTGTGTCATTTGAGCACTGTTTTTACGCACGCCTTCACGGAAAGCAGTTAATTGAGCTGCAGTGTAGTCAGAGTGTTGCCCTGAAACGCGTGGATAAATTTGTGGGATACCAGCACCACTAGGGCCATGGCAGCTTGCACAAGCTGCAATTTGGCGATCGGCAATACCACCACGATAGATTTTTTCGCCAAGTTGGACTAATTCTTTGTCTTTAGCAAAGTTAGGTTTTGCTTTTTGTGAGGCTAACCAAGCGCTAATATTAGTCATATCGGCAGGAGACAATGCCCCTGCGAAACCACTCATAACAGCGTTTGCGCGTTTGCCCGATTTAAACTCAGTTAATTGCTTATTAATATAACCAGCATGTTGACCAGCGAGTTTAGGATTGGCGACAATAGTAGAATTACCATCTGCAGCATGACAAGCAGCACAAACGGCAGCAAAACTAGCTTCACCTTTTGCGAGGTCGGCTTTTGCAGGAGCAGCAGCTGTGTTAGCCATTGAAGGTACAGAAACCAGCATGGTTAGGGCAACAGCTACCAAATGAGAAGTCAGTGATCGGTTGGTTTTCATTGTGATAAACAGTCCAGGGTAAACAGGCGAGGTGCACAAACCGACAAATTTTACCAAAATATCGGGCGGAAGCGACAGACCATTATCCTTTAGCTACCGTGCATGAAATGCGTTTTCTTATAAACACCCCGACATTTTATTTCAAATTTGTTCAAGGTTAAACCTCTTTCCCTTTAACATAGGCAGAATAGGCAATGATTTTTTGTCATTTTGTATCAATTATGAGTTCTCAATTGTAGTAATTAGCTCTAATATTTTTGATTTTATTTATTAAAATCAAATACTTATTGATTATAGACGTCAACCAATATATTTAAAATGAAATCATTTACTACTTTATAATTTTATCTGTGGTAAACGAGTGCTCAAGGAAAAAAAACGCATGTTATTAGCAAAATCTGAATTATTAGCAGAATTATCGACTCAATTGGAGTCATTGAACCCTGGTGCTGGTGCAAAAGCTGCCTTTGAAATGCCTAAAGTAGCCTCGCATGGTGACTTAGCTTGTACTTGTGCGATGCAATTGGCAAAACCATTGGGTAAAAATCCTCGCGCATTAGGCGAACAATTAAAAGAATCACTAATGAGTAGCCCTGTTTTTCAAAAATGGGTGAGTTCTATTGAAATTGCAGGTCCTGGTTTTTTAAATATCACGTTAACACCGGCAGCCAAACAAAGCGTACTTGCACAAATTTTTGAAACAAAAGAGAAATTTGGTCAACAACCCTCTAATGGGGGGGCCGTTATGGTCGAGTTTGTCTCGGCTAACCCTACTGGGCCTTTGCATGTAGGTCATGCAAGGCAAGCTGCCTTAGGTGATGCTATTTGTAACTTGTTTGCTTCGCAAGGCTTTAAAGTTCATCGTGAGTTTTATTATAACGATGCGGGTGTACAAATTGCTACTTTAGCCAATAGTACTCAATTAAGAGCCAAAGGCATTCGACCTGGTCATGCTGAATGGCCAGAAACATCTTATAACGGTGATTACATTCAAGATATCGCTGACGATTATTTAGCTAAGAAAACAGTAAGGGCAGATGACCGAGAAATGACGGCTTCTGGGGATATTAACAATTTAGAAAATATTCGTGATTTTGCTGTCGCTTACCTGCGTCATGAGCAAGATTTAGATTTACAAGCTTTTGGTGTCAAGTTTGATCACTATTACTTAGAGTCTAGCCTTTACACGAGCGGTAAAGTTGAAACTGCAGTTCAGCAACTACAGGAAAAAGGCCATACTTACGAACAAGACGGTGCTTTATGGTTAAAGTCAACTGATTATGGTGATGATAAAGACCGTGTGATGCGTAAACAAGATGGCACTTATACTTATTTTGTTCCTGACGTGGCTTATCACCAGACCAAATGGGAGCGTGGCTTTACTAAGGCCATTAATATTCAAGGCACTGATCATCATGGTACTATTGCGAGGGTAAGAGCAGGTTTACAAGCCCTTGATTGCGGTATAGCCAAGGGTTTCCCAGATTACGTATTACACACCATGGTACGTGTAGTTAAGGGTGGTGAAGAGGTCAAAATTAGCAAGCGTGCTGGTTCATATGTGACTTTGCGTGACTTAATCGAATGGACCAGTGCTGATGCCGTTAGGTTCTTTTTGTTGTCCCGTAAACCCGATACTGATTATTTATTTGATGTCGATTTAGCGGTTTCTAAAAATAATGAGAATCCAGTCTTTTATGTACAGTATGCTCATGCCAGAATTTGTACTATTTTAACGACTTGGGGTGGTAATATAGCTGAGTTGTCTCAAGTAAGTCTTGAGCCGCTACAAAGTCAGCAAGCAATGGCACTATTAATCTTATTGGCAAAATTCCCTGAAGTATTAACCGCTGCAGCACGCGATTTTGCGCCTCATGATGTCACCTTCTATTTGCGTGAATTGGCTGCTTGTTATCATAGCTATTACGATGCAGAAAGAATTTTAATTGATGACGAAGCAGTTAAATTGGCTCGTTTAGCCTTAGTTGCCGCAACAGCTCAGGTCATTTCTAATGGTTTAGCAATGCTGGGTGTTTCGGCACCACAAAAAATGTGAGGAATGTATGAGAAATCAAAACGGTAGTACTTTTATTGGAATTGTTCTAGGTTTAACTTTAGGTATTGGTGTTGCCGTTGGATTAGCCCTCTGGTTAAGTAAGGCAAAAATGCCGATTACCAATAAAGTACAAGGCAAAGAAGTCTTGAACTCATTAGATGAAATTATCAAAAACAAAAATTGGGATCCTAATGCTCAATTATTTGGTAAAGCCACTCCCCCTCCTTTAACACCCAAAGGGGTAAGTAGCGAGGGTGCGGGGCAAGGCCAACCTGAAACTCAATCCGATGTTATTGATCAGGTCGTCAACTCCTTTCAAAATACAGATTCAATTGAGACAAAGCCAAAAGTAAAAGCGACTGCTGAGGTTGTCGATGGACGACTAATTGGAGTGGGGGTGGAAACAAAGCCAGCTAATTCTGATAAGGTGGTGGGGCGCGAAAATAGCGCCGAAACGGCGGTGGCCGCTCCTGCAAAATCCAACTCAAAAAATACTGCAACCGCAGCAAGTTCAGCCACTACTTCCAATTCATTATATTCGGTGCAGGTGGGAGCATTTAAATCTAAAGAGGATGCGTCAGCTCAAAAAGCCCGTTTAGCTTTATTAGGTATAGAGACTAAAATCACTGAAGTTGACCAAGGTGGCAAAATAATTTACAGGGTAAGGTCTTCTGCTATGTCATCTGCTGAAGCACAAAATTTAAAGGGTAAATTAGATAAAGCCTCTGTCGAGAACGGCTTGGTGAAAGCGCAATAGTCTTGGTTACAGTTTGTAAATTGATCTTTTAAATAGGTTTTTTACCCTATATTGAGGTTTTTAAATATTTGGAGTTTTCTATGTCAGTTAATCGTCGTAGTTTTGTGATTAAAAGTGGTTTGTCGGTGGCCGGTGTTGGTGCTTTGGGTGCTGCCGCTTTATCGAGCGTAGGCACTAGTGTGGCTCAAACAAGTTCATACACTTCAGGCACTGATTTTGAAACCCTATCCAAGCCAGTAGCAGTTGATGCTCCTAAAGGCAAAGTAGAAGTAATAGAGTTTTTTGGTTATTTTTGCCCGCATTGCAATGCTTTTGAGCCTGAGTTGGAGCAATGGTTACAAAAATTACCAGCCGATATTGCCTTTAAACGTGTACCCGTTGCATTTGATCCTAGAGCCATTCCGATGCAAAAACTTTTCTATACCCTTGAGGTGCTAAATTTAGTAAAGCAATATCATAAACAAGTGTTTTTGGCGGTCCATGTTAAAAACCAAAATTTAAGTTCTACCGAAGGGGTTAAAGCATGGGCTAAATCAGCTGGTCTTGATATGACTGCATTTAACGCCACTTATGATTCCTTTTCAGTCAACACCAAAATTTCTAAAGCGAAACAAACAGTAGCTAGTTATCAAGTTGATGGTGTACCTTCGTTTGGTGTTGCTGGTAAGTTTTACACTGATGGACAATTGGCAAAAGGCAATACTAGGGCCTTGTCTGTGGTGGAGTATTTAGCAGGTATAGCAAAAAAATCTGCTTAATTACCAGTTGAGTTGAGTTGAGTTTAGTTGAGTTTTTTCAAGCATTATTAAAAATATGAATACGAATAGAATGAGTCGTCAGTTGAATTACAAATGGGTTGTTCTATTTGTATTTGTTATTTTATCTAACTTAGCTTGGGCAGAAAAGGCAGATAGTGCTATGCCAATGAATGCCCAAGCCGATGCCATGCGTCATGATGATCAAAAGTTAATTACCACTTTTACGGGTGGAGTCGTCATTACCAAGGGTTCTATTATTATGCGTGGTGAAAAAATTGAAGTCAGGCAAGATGCGCAAGGCAATCAGTTTGCGACCATTACTGGCGACGGTAGAAAACAAGCATTTTTTCGCCAAAAGCGAGAAGGTATTAATGAATTTATTGAAGGCACCTCAGACATCATCGATTACGATGGCAAGGCCGACAATGTGAAGTTAAGAAATAATGCCAACTTAAAACGCTTTGCAGGAACTACCTTGGTTGATGATTTAAAGGGGAGTTTAATTACTTATGAAAACACCACCGAACGGTATTTTGTAGATAGCGGAAAATCCAATGTATCCCCTACCAATCCAACTGGTCGAGTTCAAGCAGTGATTGGCGCTAAGCCCAACACGGCAACCGCTCCAGTCCTTGCCAGTAGCACGCCTGAAGAGGCAGCCCCACCTCTCAAATCCAGTAAGACACTGGGTAATAAATCTAAATAAGGCGGGTATCAATAATGCCCAATTCAGCAAAATTAGAAATTTCTGATCAAAGATTAGATGCTAAACACTTAAGTAAATCTTATGGTGGTCGTAAAGTCGTAAAAGATGTCTCTTTAACGGTGAAAAGAGGTTCGGTGGTAGGATTGTTAGGTCCTAATGGTGCTGGCAAAACCACATCGTTCTATATGGTGGTGGGTTTAGTGGGGGTAGAGGGTGGCAGCTTAGAAATTGATGGTACTGATGTTACTCATATGCCTATTCATCGCAGGTCTCGTTTAGGACTTAGTTACCTGCCCCAAGAACCTTCTATTTTTAGAGCGTTAAATGTAGAAGATAACATTCGAGCAGTGCTAGAGTTGCAACGCTATAAAGAAGGCCCTAACGAGGGGAAATTATTATCAAAAGCCTCTGTTGAAAAGCGTCTTGAATCATTGTTACAAGAGCTTAGTATTACCCATATACGCCAAACTAATGCGATGGCTTTATCAGGTGGGGAAAGGCGTCGAACTGAAATTGCGAGGGCACTTGCGACCCAACCTCGTTTTATTTTATTAGATGAACCCTTTGCAGGTATTGATCCGATTGCAGTCCTTGAAATTCAAAAAATTATTAAGTTTTTGAAGAATAAAGGACTAGGTGTATTGATTACGGATCACAATGTAAGGGAAACTTTAGGCATATGCGATCAAGCCTATATTATTAACCAAGGTGAGGTTTTAGCCCAAGGTGAACCTAATTTCATTATTCAAAATTCTGAGGTTCGTCGGGTTTATTTGGGTTCAGACTTTAAAATGTAATGCATAAGTTGGCTCCGCTTTTTTATTGTATTAGTTTTTTATGAGGCAAAGTCTAGGTCTTAGGACGTCCCAGCAACTCAGTTTAACTCCTCAGCTCCAACAATCAATTAGGTTGTTGCAATTATCTACGCTTGATTTGAACCAAGAAGTTCAACACATGTTAGAGCAAAATCCTTTTTTAGAGTCCGACTCAGGGGATGAAAAAGAAACATCTTTGGAAGAGTTACAAAGAGATTGGCAAGAAAATGAGCAAGCCAATAGGGAGTTACAAGATAGTTTCTTTGAGCTTAGTGATGAAGCTAGCAGCCTACCAAAACATGAGTTAATAGATTGGCAACAAACACAACAAGAGTCACACTGGGATTTACCGGATCAAGAGATTGCCTCAGAACTCACACCAGATGCACAAATTGATACTACGGTAGCCTCTGATCCTAATCAGGATTCTTTTTTGGATATCTATGCGGCTAATTCTGCTAATTTGCAAGAAAGTTCTTGGTTGGAAAGCATAGAGGCACCTGCCGCTTTAGGTGATTATTTAGCCCAACAGATTCGACTATTAGCTTTGCCCTTAGACCAAGAGTTGGCGATGTTTTTTTTGGCTTATTCGCTCAATGACAATGGCTATTTAGAAGATTCTCTCATGGAGTTAGCGGATAGTTTTTCACAACAGACGCCAGGTTTAGCTCAAGAGCAAGCATTAGAGTTAATAGAGTTGGTTTTACCATTTTTGCAAAATTTGGAACCGATTGGGGTGGCAGCCAGAAGTTTACCTGAATGCTTATCTTTGCAATTGCAGCAAATGTTGCGAGATAACAAACAGCTACTAGGTCAATCACAATATATGGCCGGTTTAGCTTTAAAAATTTGCCAGCATCCTCTGGATTTATTGGCTAAAAGAGACTATAGATTATTAGCGCAATTGTGTAGCAGTACCGAGCAAGCGGTAAAAGAGGCTGCGGACCTTATACGCCGTCTTAATCCTCAACCTGCCAAAGGGTTTCATGAAAAAGCGACACAATCGGTGGTTCCTGATGTGTTGGTAAGGCAGTTAGGTAGCATTTTTGAAGTTTTTTTAAATGATCAGGTGGTTCCTAAGTTATTCGTCAACCAAACCTATGCCGATTGTTTACAATACGATAAGAGTGTAGCGAGTGTGTCTTTGCATAAAACTTTGCAAGAGGCAAAATGGTTTATTAAAAGCATTCATCAGCGATTTGATACTATCTTAAGAGTGAGTCGTTGTATTGTAGAGAGGCAGCATCTTTTTTTTGAAAAGGGTGCATTTAACCTCAAACCGTTAGTTTTAAAAGAAGTGGCTGATGAGTTGGGTTTACATGAATCCACCATTTCAAGAGTGACTAACCAAAAATATATGGCCACTCCTCACGGTACCTTCGAACTCAAGTATTTTTTTACCTCAGGCCTAGCTACTCAATCAGGTTCTGCTACATCAAGCACAGTAGTGCGTGAGTGGATTAAAACTTGGATTGGCCAAGAGTCACCAGAAAAGCCCTTAAGTGATCAAAAAATTGCTGATCTCTTAGAGGCTAAAGGTATTGAATGCGCTCGTCGAACAGTTGCTAAATATCGAGAGTCGCTCAAAATTGCTCCAGCAAGTATGCGGCGTCAAAACTAAACAAGAAATTTTTATATGTATCAGTATTTTTTATATTTACCTTGCCCTGCAGGTGTTCAAGGTATGCTTCGCAATGAAATTAGTCAAATCTTAAATAAGCCAATTAACCAAATGAGTGAGACCCGAACGGGGGTTATTTTAAAAGGTACATGGGATGATGCTTTAAAGCTCAATCTCTATACTCGATTGGCACAAAGGGTTTTGATTGAGTTGAGTCATGGCTTTTATCGTAATGAAAATGATCTTTACCGTGCTGTAGGATCAGTACCTTGGGAAGATTGGTTCCATAATCAACTCACTTTTAAAGTGGATGTTACGGCTCAACACAGTCCTTTAACTAGTCTCAATTTTGCAACTCTCAGAATTAAAGATGCGGTAGTGGATCGATTTCGAGATATGACTGGTGAGCGTCCTAGTATTGACACTCATTTCCCTGGTGTTCGTCTGCATGTGCATTTAACCACCGAAGAGTTTTATGTTTATATTGACACTTCTGGCGAACCTTTATTTAAAAGGGGATGGCGTGTTGATAAAGGTGATGCGCCTTTAAAAGAAACTTTGGCTGCCGCTATGATTGCTGCTTGTGGCTGGACGCCTGAAACGCCGTTTTATGATCCTTGTTGTGGTAGTGGAACGATTGCAATTGAGGCTGCACAAATTGCATGCAAAATTGCACCAGGTAGCCAAAGACGATTTGGTTTTCAAAATTTGCGCCCTTATCAGCGTGCGACTTGGGATAATTTAGTAAGGCAGGCACGAAGCCAAGAGTTAAGCCTTACTGAACGTCAAAAAATTAAAGTATTTGGTAGTGACGTGTCATTTCGGATGGTCGATTTTGCTAACCGCAACGCTGAGCGCGCTGGTGTTTTAGATTGTATTGAGTTTAGAGGTGGTGATGCATTGCAGCGTATGCCTCCTACACAGCCTGGCTTGATGTTAGTGAATCCACCCTATGGCGAGCGTATTGAAATCGCGGGTGTGGCAGGTCGCTCATATGAACAAAATCAAGATGCAAGTTTTGTCAGGCATACGGGCCCAGGGCGCGAGCAGGCGCAAACCGAAGGTGATACCGACTTTTTTGTTCAATTAGCGTCCCATTGGAAAAAGAATTTTTCAGGATGGACGGCTTGGATGCTGACGCCTGACCTTAAGTTACCCAGTAAAATGCGCTTAAAAGAATCAAGGCGCGTGCCTATGTGGAATGGCCCTATTGAATGTCGTTTGTTTCGATTTGATTTGGTAGCAGGCTCTGCAAGAGACAAGCGCTTGCAAAAGAATGCAACTTCTGATGCTCCATTGGTGCAAAATGGTTCGCATGAGTGATTCTGTTGGTTTAGTACTAGATACCAATATCGTGCTTGATTTGTGTGTTTACCAAAACTCACAAACTCTTTTACTAAAACAGGCCCTCAAGTCAGAAAAAATAGTTATGCTTATGACTCAGGCTATGCTAAGTGAGCTTCATTTTGTTTTACAGCGCTCTGCTATTCAGGTTTATCTAAGTAAAAATGACACCAATATCGAGCAGGTAAATGAATTTCTTCAAAGTTACTCAAGGTTATGTGAGGCTCCCGAAGTTGCTCCTTGGCGCTGCAAAGATAAAAGTGATCAAATGTTTATTGATTTAGCCTGGGCTCAAAAGGTTGATTTATTAAGCAAAGATAAGGCAGTGTTAGCGTTAAATAAAAAATTCAAGCCTAATGGCATTTTTATACGCTCTCAGTTAACTGATTTGCCAATCAATAAGTTTGATCTTACTTGAGCATTGACTGTGGTCTGATTTGTTATTGTTTTTTTGAGCAAGATACCTTCATTTTGATTAATCGTGATCTCTTAATTTAAAAAAGATTATTTCTTATGAATACCCAATATTTACACTTTTTTAATTTAACTTTTTTGCAACGCAAAGTTTTTCATTTTGTCGTTTGCTTATGCCTTGGATTGGGTTTTAGCTCAGTCTCAACTGGCAAGACTTTATTTATTGACTTAAATAATGCTGAACCTGAAATCGAAGCAGTTAAAGCTGGTAAATTGGGGCAACCTGAAGAGGTGGTAGTTATACCTTCTTTCGAAAAGATTTCTAAAAAAAATCGACTGGCTATTATTAAAGCCCAAAAAAATGTAGACAAATTTACAGAAGAGGCGCAAGAGTGTGCAGTGCAAGCAAAAAAACCAAAAGCTTGCGCTACTGTTTATGAACGTATCAGAGCAAGTGAACTCGAAAGGCTGCGACTCACTGGCAACTACAGTGCGCAAGATTTAGAGCAAGAGTTAGTGGCATTGGTGGCTAAACACGCCAATGCGCCCTTTG
>JALQUL010000334.1 GCA_023260735.1 Limnohabitans sp.
ATCTTTGCCAAAAGTTTTAAAACATGAGGTGAGAATTATTGGTGGGCATTTAAAACGTACCAAATTACCCGTAGCCGATAAACCTGGCTTGCGTCCATCCCCCGATAGAGTGCGGGAAACTTTATTTAATTGGTTAGGTCAAGAGCTAACGGGCTGGCGCTGCCTAGATGCGTTTTCAGGCTCTGGTGCTTTGGGTTTTGAGGCTGCCTCACGCTATGCTGATGTAGTACAAATGATAGAAATGGATCCTATTTTAGCCACATCCCTAGAAAAAACGCGTCAACGTCTCAATTTGGGTGCAGAACAAGTTCAAGTGCGCCGTGGAGATGGTGTGAGAGCTTTAGCTGACTGTGCAAAAGCTTCCTTGGATTTGATTTTCCTTGATCCACCTTTTGATACCGATTTGGCAGATAAAGCAATGCCTTTGGCGGTTAAAGCCTTGAAGCCAAGTGGTTGGATTTACCTAGAGTCGGCCACCCCTATTTCTAATGAAACCCTAGAAACATTGGATTTAACGGTTTACCGAAAATTAAAAGCAGGAAAGGTTTTTGCTCAATTAATGCAGCTACAAGTAGTGGCATAAAACCATCATAAAAGGCACCATCGACTATGACAATTCCAACATTTGAGGCTCAGGCTAGTTTAGTTAAAAAACCAGTGATTGCTGTTTTTGCAGGCACATTCGATCCTATTACCTTGGGTCATGAAGAAATGATTCAAAGAGCCACCTGTTTGTTTGATCAAGTGGTGGTTGCTGTTGCCATGGCGCATCATAAAAAAACCATGTTTAGTCTAGAAGAGCGTTTAGCTTTAGTTCAACAATGTTTTGGCGCTAGTGCTACAGTGAAGGTTTTACCATTTGATGGTTTATTGGTGGATTTTGCGCAAAAAGTAGGTGCAACTGCCATGGTCAGAGGTGTAAGGGGCAGTGTTGATTTTGACTATGAAAGTCAACTTGCAGGAATGAATCGACACATGCGACCCGAAGTTGATACCGTGTTATTAATGCCACAGCCTGAAACACAAGCTATTTCAAGTACCTTGGTACGAGAGATAGCAAAATTAGCCGGACCTTTTCAGCAGTTTGTCTCACCGCCTGTGGTTAAGGCCATGTTAGAGAAAATAAAAATCACATAATTTTTATGGTGATTCAAGATAGGTTTTTTTATCTATCAGTTAAATCTACGATAATTAAGACTATGGCTTTAATGATTACCGATGAGTGCATCAATTGCGATGTATGTGAACCCGAATGCCCCAATGATGCAATTTATATGGGGGAGCAGTTTTATGAAATTGCGCCTCATAAATGCACCGAATGTGTAGGACATTTTGATGAACCTCAATGTGTTCAGATATGTCCTGTGTCGTGTATTCCGACACACCCCGATTTTATTGAAACCCCCGAGCAACTGATGGCTAAATACCATTTGTTAACTCAGGTGGCTAAGCAGCAGTCAGACTAAAAATCTTAATCTTTAGTTTGTAGTCTGCTGTTGAATTTCAACCCAAAATCTAAATCTCAAAACAAAGAGTTTTTTTAGCTTGTTTGGTTTTCTGAACCATTACTAGTTAATGGACTGGGGACTATTTCAGGTGTGGTCTTTTGAGTTGGTGCTGGCTTGGTGGTCTTGGGTGGCTTAGCTACTTTTGGTTCTGCCGTATGAATCAACATCATTGCTTTGGTCATGTCACCTTTGAATAGTTCTGGTAAGGCTTTTAAGCTTCTATCAATGGTTTGATCAATTGCGATTCGGTGGTCAAGTGATGGTTTAGCAAGCACCCAATTAATCACCTCCGATTTAACGCCTGGATGACCCACTCCTAAGCGTAAACGCCAATAATTGGCGGTGCCCAATTGTGCATGAATATCTCGAAGCCCGTTGTGACCTGCATGTGAGCCACCTAATTTAAGCTTGGCTTGACCTGGCACAATATCAAGCTCATCATGAACCACCAGAATTTCTTCTGGTTGAATTTTAAAAAAACCTGCTAAAGCCGAAACCGACTTTCCTGATAAATTCATAAATGTTTGAGGTTGTAGTAACCAACGGTGTTGACCATTAATCGTGACTCTCGCCATTAAGCCATGGAATGCTTTGTCATTTTGTAAATTCACACCTAACTGCTTGGCCATTTGATCAATAAACCAAAAACCTGCATTGTGCCGAGTGTCATCATATTTGGTACCGGGATTACCAAGTCCTACCAATAATTTAATCATAAAAATGAATTAGTAAAAAAGCGTACAAATTAAAAACGGCCCGTAATGGGCCGTTTGATTTTACCTAATGCCAAATTGCAAGGGGGAATTATTTCTTTTTACCCTTGGCTTTAGGATCCACTACAGGTGCTGCAACTACGATTTCTTCTTCGATAACAGTAACTGCTACTAAAACTGGATTAGGCTTACCGTGGGTAACAGCAGTTACACCATTAGGTAAAGTAATGTCGTTTAAGTGGAGTGAGTGACCTTTAGTCAAGTTAGACAAGTCAACAGCGATGAATTCTGGTAAATCTGCTGGTAAGCAAGAAATAGTTAATTCATTGATAACATGAGTTGCTAAGCAGTTGTCTGTTTTAACAGCTGGTGAAGCATCTTGACCACTGTAATGCAATGGAACACGCATAGTGATTTTGTGATCAGCTAAAACACGTTGGAAGTCAACATGTAAAACCAATGGCTTAAATGGGTGGTATTGAACGTTACGTAACAATACTGGACTTACTTTGCCGTCCATTTCCATATCAAGAATAGTAGCGTGGAACGCTTCTTTCTTTAAAGCGTGCCATAAATAATTGTGATCAATTTCAATAACTTCAGGCTTGTTTGTACCACCATAAACGATACCAGGTGTACGACCAGCGTTACGAAGACGGCGGCTCGCACCCGTTCCTTGTTTGCTGCGATCAAAAGCGACGAATTTCATAATAACTCCAATAAAGAGAACCACCGCGACCAGTGTATTCTCGACTAAAAAAGCCTGGTCTGCACTTATTGCATACCAGGCCGACATGATGTCTTCAAAAATAAGAAAAATGAAAAATTAATCTTCTTCAGAAAACAAACTCATTACCGAGTCACCGCGGGAAATGCGCTGAATAGTTTCAGCGATTAAAGGACCGACGGAAAGTTGGCGAATTCGTGGGCAAGCTTTAGCTTGTGCTGATAAGGGAATTGTGTTGGTAACCACTACTTCATCTAGGGCTGTACCTTTTTCGATGCGATCAATGGCTGGACCAGAAAAAACAGGGTGAGTACAGTAGGCATATACTTTTTTAGCACCACGTTCTTTGAGAACTTCGGCTGCTTTTACTAAAGTGCCAGCGGTATCCACCATGTCATCCATAATCACGCAGTTACGGCCTTCGATTTCACCTATGACATGCATGACTTCACTTACATTTGCTTTTGGACGGCGTTTGTCAATAATAGCCATATCACAACCGAGTTGTTTGGCTAAAGCACGAGCTCGTACCACACCACCTACATCTGGTGACACCACAATTAAATCAGAATAATTTTTTTGGCGTAAGTCACCTAATAAAATAGGTGAAGCGTAGATATTGTCAACTGGTATGTCAAAGAAACCTTGAATTTGGTCAGCATGGAGGTCCATTGTGAGCAATCGGGAAACACCAACAGTTTGTAGTAAGTTAGCTACTACTTTTGCGGTAATTGGTACACGAGCAGATCGAGGGCGACGATCCTGACGTGCATAACCAAAATAAGGAATAACCGCATAAATACGCTCGGCTGATGCACGTTTGAGCGCATCCACCATTACCAATAACTCCATGAGATTGTCGTTGGTGGGTGAGCATGTGGATTGCACCACGAATACGTCACGAGCACGAACGTTTTGGTTAATTTCAACGGTTACTTCGCCGTCAGAAAAGCGTCCCACTGTTGCTGAACCTAATGTAAGGCCAAGAGTGGAAGCGACTTCATTGGCGACATCAGGAATGGCGTTACCAGCGAAGATTAAAAAGTCTGGAGTGGTGATTGGAGTAGTGGTTTGCATTTGCGCAATCGATCGAGAAAAATTTTGGCAGGGGAAGAAGGATTCGAACCTTCGCATGCTGGAATC
>JALQUL010000405.1 GCA_023260735.1 Limnohabitans sp.
CAACTGAAACATTAGAGCAAGTAATTGGCATGCTAGGCAAAGCTAATTACCGCAAAAATCCAGATCAAATGAGAATCTTAGATGCTGAGATGCCAGGTTTGCGTATCGCTGCAGCCAGAAGCAATGTCGCTATTCATGGCCCGTGTTTAAGCATTCGTAAACACAGTGCATTAAGTCGTAGTCTTCAAATGTACGTAGATGATGGGCTTTTTGATCCCATTGTCAAACTTAAAAATGTCATTTCTCCACGTCCAGCCCCTGCTTTGGTGGCTAATGGTAGAGAGGGAATGCTCCAGTTTTTACGCTGGATGGTGGCCTCCAGAGCTAACTTTGTGGTTTCAGGGGCGACTAGTGCAGGTAAAACTTCATTTTTAAATGCGATTTTGCGTGAGTTAGTCGAAATTGCACCTAATAGGCGACTTTTCACGATCGAAGACACAAGAGAACTTGTGGTACCCGTTAAAAATTATATTTCTTTTCTAGCCCAAAAAGACGATCCAGATGCCGACTCAAGGGCTCTCGGACGCTTGGCTTTGCGTATGAGACCCGACTCTATTTTGCATGGAGAGGTCAGGGGTAAAGAGGCATTTGACCTAATGGATGCTTACCGTACCGGCCACCCTGGTTCGGGTGTTTCGTTTCATGCCGAAAGTGCTGAATTGGCACCTTACAGACTCGAAACCATGATCCGTATGTCCGCTGAAGGAGCTGGATTACCAATTGTGGAGCTTCGCAGGCAAGTCAGCCAAACTTTTCAATTCTTTATTCATTGTGAACAAGTCGAAGGTCTGCGTATGCCGGTCCAAATTTATGAAATGTTGGGAGCAAGTGAGCAAGGCTACTCAATGAGTCCCGTTTTCGTCAAAAAGAAGGAGTACCTATGTTAATGCAAGAAATGACAACCGTGTGTTTAGAGCAAGCACCTGCCTATTTATCTTTGGCCACTGGTGTAGCACTGCTATTTACTTATAAAAAAGTAGATGCCACTTTAGGCAAATTTGAAAAGGCCATTGGAATTACAGAACAAAAAGTCAAAAAAGCTTCTATTGCATTGATGGCAATGACTGCCCCGCTTTTTGTGAATGCACAAAGTATTTTGGCTAAACCAATATGCAAAATGTACAACCAAATATTTGACAATACTTTGGTGAGCGCTCTGGCTTTCGTTATCTTTTCGGTTCTGCTAATTAAGATGTTGAGCGATGAAGGCAATGGTGAAAAGTCCAGCCTTATGCGATTTGCCGTTATTTTGTCAGCTCTTTTCAATATTCCAGGAATTTTGGCTATTTTTGGTGCTTCACCCTGCTAAAGGCTGCATCATGAAAAGAATCTGCCCAGTGATTGGCTCAATGAATATAAGACAAATTTGGTTTGGTGCCGAACGCACCTACTGGGTCTATGCAGCCATTTACGCTTCATTTTGCGTTTTGATTTTGCAAGCTCCAATATTTGTATTCGGTGCCATTGTACCGATTGTGATCGGGCGATTCTTGACCGATATAGATGTGGATTTACCGCTAGTCTATTTGAAATATACCAAACAAGCCGAGCATTACAGAGATATTTCATCCATTCATGCGAAGCAAAAATTGAGACCCTTGGGTTTTGGGAGAAAGCTATGAGTAAAAATACGCCTCCCCTCACGCATCTTAATCGTCAATGGGTAGCAAGTAGTTTTCAATCAAAAGCCATACGAAACAAAGGCCAATCTCAGCCCTTTTCTGAGTTATTGCCTTGGTTATTTAGCGTTGATCAACAAATTATTGTTGGTAAAGACGGCTCCTTAATGGCTTGTTATGAATTTACAAGCTTAGATTCTGACTCCAGCACAGATGACCAAATCAACCATCTTTCTGAGCAAATTGAGATAGCTATGCGGGTCTTTAGCCATCAACCCGTTATGTATTGGTGGCAAGTACAACGAAGAATCAGTCAAGATTGGCCAAAAGGTCAGTTTGTCAATCATGCAGCTAGTGTGATTGATAACCTAAGACGTGAGCAGATGAAAGCCACTCGGCAATATCAAAATCGCCATTTTTTAAGCATTTTGTTATTGCCACCTTTAGCGAATGCAAGTCTTCAGCAAAGGCTCAACCAAGTTATTCGTACCCAAAAAGGCTTGTCTATTTTGCTAGAAGCTACTAAAGAGACGGTAAAAAGTTTTTTACCAGGTACAGCTCAGTATGCATATCAAAATGATGAGTTATCCAAGCAATTGGTGGCTTTTGAAGCCTCTTTAACCAATTTTCAGAACACTTTGCACTCAGTGCAGATGGTCAGGTTGACTCATGAAAGTTTAAGAGCATATTTAACCCAAAGCTGCTCAGTCAATTATCAAAATCAAAACTTACCTTTACCTCAAGAGGCTGATTTTGCTTACCAGTGGTTAGATGAGCAGTTGTCACAAAATGAACTAACGGTTCTTGATGATGAAGAATATCTTGCCTGGACTTCACATTTGGCAAGTAGTGAAAATACGCAACTTTACAGCTCTATTCAGACTGTAAAGGGGTGGCAAGGCTCTGCTTATGATGATGATGGGAAAATAAAAAATGGTACTTACCCAGGTGCCTTAGACCAATTGTTACAAGTGGACGGAGAATTGGTCGCAACGATTGTCGTCAAACCAATGCTACCCAATAAAGCAGAGAAATATGCTTTAAGCGTCAGAAAATATCACAATGATCGTTTATTAGGTATTAAACAACTTTTTTTAGGTGCGTTTAACGAAGATAAATTAAAAAGTGCACCAGTCAATACCGCTAGAGAGAAAGCCGCGCAAGACGCTAATACAGTGCATGGGCTGGTCTCGATGGGTCAAATGCAGTTGACCCATACTTTTATTAGTGTGCAATCAATTGCCAGCAATATTGCAGAACTAGTACAACTCAATAAAAAGGTGGAGCAAGCTTTGCTTCACGCCAAAATGACGGTATCGCTAGAAAGAATGCATACTTTATCAGGTGCATTGGCTCATATTCCAGGCAATTATCAAGAAATTATTAGATGGTATCCATGTACTTCTAATAACGTGGCCGACTTAGTACCGGCCAGAACTATTTTCAGCGGCTCCTTAAAAAGCCCACATTTAAGTCGTGAACTCAGGCAACCCTGCGATGCTGCTTTGGTATTGCCGACCAACTATAAAACAGCTTATTTTTATGATGTCTTTGCCCCGATAGTGGGTCATGGAATGCTAGTGGGTCCCACTAGAGCGGGTAAAACGGTAATGGCAATGCTAATTGCCTCTTCGTTTACACGTTATCCCAATGCACAAATTTTTTGTTTAGACAAAGATTTTTCGTGCAGAAACACAGTTATCACTCATGGTGGTGATTACACCAATCTCAATCCCGATGCAGAAAATGCCCTGCAGATGAATCCATTTGAATTAGTGGCTGAGACTAAGCATCACCGGTGGCTTATTGAGTTTGTAATTTTATTAGCTCAACAACGAGGCTATGAAGTTGATCCACTTGACGTGAGAGAAATTGAAAATGCCATGGCATCGCTTCACCAATTGGACTCTCAATTTCACACACTGTCCAATTTCTACGGCCATATTACCCGTGAAAAATTATCAGAGAACCTGCGGGTTTGGGTGCGTAAAGAAAATGGATCTTTGGCCCGATATTTTGACAACCTGGGGGACGGTTTTAAATTATCCCAATTTACGGGCTTCGAATTAGGAAAAATTTTAGAACAAAAGCAAGTTGCAGCTCCTTTCACAGAATTGCTTTTCTACAAGATCAATCAACATTTAAGTAATCAAATCGACCATGGGTTTGTGACTCCTACGATGATTTTTATTCCAGAAGCCTGGATGCTATTAAGTAACCCAGTTTATGCCAATAAATTAGTCGATTGGCTCAAAACATTAGCGAAGCGCAATTGTGCTTTGTGGCTCGATACACAGTCCTTAGAAGACACCAACGAAGATATGAAAACGCTCTTCGCAACGCTAAGAGACAACATTAAAAACTGGATTTTTGTCCCCAATTCCTCTGTCAATTCTGAGTCTGCAAAAAGACTCTACATGCGTGAATTCGGACTATCAGAAGAACAAATTGCGTTGATAGCACAAGGCCGCCCTAGGCGTGATTATTTACTCAAACAAGAAGTCAATGGTGTGAACATCATGCGGATGGTGCAACTAGAGCTTACAGCCAAAGAACTGGCTTGTTTAAGAAGCGACACGAATGCACAGATCACTTTGAATAAATACATAGCTACCCACCAACCGGTTCAGAAATGGTTATACGATTTTATGGAGGAAATGAGCCGTGGCTAATTTAACCCGTCGCCAATTACTTTTATCAAGTACTGCTTTAGTCATTCCGTTTGGAGTGAAAGCGGCCGGAGCAGGCAACTTTGCTCAAGAATCGACGCAGTGGCTCAATTATGGAACGCATGTGGGGCAGTTATTGCAACAAATTGCACTAGTCACTCATGCCGTGAATCAATACAAAACCATGCTCACTAATTTAATACAACTGCCTGGCAGGGTGGTGAACTCAGTGATGCAACCTGTAAGAGACTTAGCTGATGCCGCTTCTGCTCTATCGGGAGCTGGAAACGAGCTCTATAAATCAGTTGAAAGTGTAGGAACTGTTTGGCAGAGACGCAATAACGAAATGGCTAATTTGAGGCTTTCCCCATCTGAGTACTGGAAGCAAGAAATGAAGTTGGCCGATAACCGAGGCTCTATTTATAAAAAGCAGTGGGATGCCGATATTGCAGCTTTGAATGCGATGGAGACCAAGATCAAGATTTATCAGGATTTAGCTGCGGAAATTCCTAATGTAGAGGGAAATGTACAAGGTATTCAGTTACTGAACACACAGCTCAATATGGCCAGTCAAGAGTTATCAGGTATTCATGCAACTCTTCGCTCTAAATCGATTGCAGATAACCAGGAGCGCATGAACCAAGAGCAGGCCAAACTAATCGAAGCTCAAAGAAGGCAAAGAGAAATTGAGCGTTTAGAAATCTTGGCCAAAAGAAATGCCCAGTGGCAAGCCGCCATTAAAGCCCCCTGGGAAAAATAAAAAATGAAAACAATCCCTCATTTTTTAATCGCTTTTGCGCCTACGTTTGGCCAGCGTAAAGCACTGCTACGTTGCTTGCATTTTATGAATATGGCCAAAAACACTTTAGAGGAAATTGATTATTCCCTCCCAAAAATCTATCGATACAGCAAGGTGGTGAGCGTGATTTGGAGTGCATTACACGTTTTAACTTTCAGCCCCATGATTTTTGTGATGGGTTCTGTTTTGGTAGTTCCAGCAGTGTTCATTCATGTGTGGTGGTTGGTTGAGTGGATCAATAAAGGTTAAAAAATGGACATCAATATACTCAACACGGTTCTTAACAAAATGACTACTGCCTCGCAATCGATGCAAGGCAATTTAATTGCTGAAGGTCAACTGACACTCTTGACGCTGACCGGGATCATGATCAGCTACCACTTATTGTTAGCTTTGCTTGGTAATGATTGGTCA
>JALQUL010000423.1 GCA_023260735.1 Limnohabitans sp.
GGTAGCCATAATCCCAAAGATTACAACGGCTTTAAAATGATTATGGCAGGTAAAGCCATTTATGGCGATGACATTCAAGCCTTGCGCCAAATGATGGAGTCCGAAACCTGGGTATTAAAAGCTGGTGGCACAGTTACCCAGCAAGATGTAGTAGCCGCCTATACCGATCGCATCGTTAGCGATATTCAATTAGCCCGTCCACTTAAAATTGTAATTGACAGTGGCAATGGTATTGCGGGTGCTACTGCTCCTGGTATTTTTAGAGCTTTAGGCTGCGAGGTTACCGAATTATTTAGCGAAGTCGATGGCAACTTCCCTAACCATCACCCCGACCCTAGCAAACCAGAAAACTTAAATGATTTAATTGCTGCTTTAAAAACCACCGATGCCGAATTAGGTTTAGCCTTTGATGGCGACGGTGACCGCTTGGGTATAGTCACCAAAGAGGGCAACAATATTTACCCCGACCGTCAAATGGTTTTATTTGCCCAAGACGTTTTGTCTAGGGTACCAGGCGGCACGATTTTATTTGATGTGAAATGCTCACAACAATTAGCTCCGGCCATTGAGGCGGCAGGTGGAGTTGCGCTGATGTACAAAACAGGTCACTCTTTAATTAAAGCCAAAATGAAAGAAATTAATTCACCTTTAGGCGGTGAAATGAGTGGACATATTTTCTTTAAAGAGCGTTGGTTTGGTTTTGATGACGGCACTTATGCGGGTTGTCGTTTACTTGAAATTTTAAGCCAATCTAACGACTTAAATTTAACTCTTAACCAACTACCCAATAGCTGCTCTACCCCAGAACTCAATGTGAAATGTGAAGAAGGCCAGCCCCCATTAGTAGTAGCCAAAGCAATTGCTGCAGCACAATTTGCGGCCCCCGCTAAAATTAACACCATTGATGGACTTCGCGTGGATTGGCCAGATGGTTTTGGCTTAATTCGTGCATCTAACACCACACCAGTATTAGTTTTACGCTTTGAAGGGCACACTCCGCAGGCCTTACATCGTATCGAGCAAGAAATGCTGAAGTTACTAAAATCTGTTATGCCTACTGCTACTATTGAAGCCGCTGCGCATTAATTTCTTAACCAAGCAGAACTTATTTTGACCACTAAAATCCTCATCGTTAAATTGTCATCACTTGGTGACGTTATTCACACTTTGCCTGTGATACGTGACCTTGCGCGTGCATTTCCTGGCGTTCAAATTGATTGGGTGGTTGAAGCAGGTTTTGCCGAGATTATTCAAAGAACACATGGCATTCATCGGGTTGTTCATTGCCATTTAAGGCGCTGGAGTAAAAGCCCTTTTAATGCACAAACCCAACTAGAATGGCGGGCTTTTAAAAAAGAGCTACAAAGTCAAAGTTACGATGCCATTATTGATTTACAAGGTTTAACTAAATCAGCTCTCATCTCTAGGGTTGCCAAGCTACGTCCTAATGGTAAACGTTATGCAATGGGTAATCGTACCAATGGCTCTAGCTTTGAAATTTTAAGCAAATGGGCAGCGAACAAAGCCATTCCACTCCCCCCAGATTTACATGCCGTTTCGAGGGGGCGTATTGTGTGCGCAAAAGCTTTTAACTACCAAGCCAACGATCAAGCAAAAGTTTACTTTAAACTGCAAGCAATTAACTGGCAAGGCAATCTTAATCCAGTGGTGTTGGCTAGGCATGTCATGCTAGTGCATGGAAGCTCTAGACAAGATAAATGTTGGGCACAAGACAAATGGCTAGAGTTAGGTTTAAGGTTGGCAGAGCAAGGTTTAGGTTGTGTTTGGGTACATGGCAACGATGCAGAACAAAAAGCCAGCGATGAAATGGCGATGTCTCTGCATTTAAAACTAATTGAAAACAAAGTGGCCATTACCGATGACCTCAAGCCCATTGTTTTACCTAGGTTAGGTTTAGGGCCTTTGGCTGATCATATGGCACGCTGCGCTGGTGTTATAGGAGTCGATAGTGGGCTTAGCCATTTAGCGGTAGCTTTAAATTTACCGCATGTACAAATTTATAATTTTGACACCGACTGGCGCACTGGTCCCTTGAACAATTCTGGCCAGTGCAGTGTGATGGATGTGAATAGTCCTTCGGTAGAAAAAGTTTGGCAAGCATGGGAGCAAGTTCAATCGGGCTGGGTGAGCACGTCTGATGATTTTGCCAAATCTATGTTGTCCTCTTCTTTAACCTAAGCGATTTTTCGATGACTTGGTTTTACAGATTTTTAATCTTTTTTCTTCAGCCATTTTTTTTATTTAAACTTTTATTTCGCTCTATAAAAGAACCTTTATATCGATCTGATATTGCAGCTCGCTTTGGTTTTTATAACACCACTATTAAAGGCAGTCATTATGTTTGGATTCATGCTGTTTCACTGGGAGAAACCCGTGCAAGCGCCAGCTTAGTAAAAGAATTAAGGCAACAAATTCCTGGAGTTTGTATTTTATTTACCCATGGTACTGCGACAGGATGGGCCGCAGGAAAAGAGCTATTGCAAAATAATGATTTACAAGTTTGGCTGCCTTGGGATAGTGTTTTTGCAGTACAGCGATTTTTAAAATTTTTTCAACCTGTGTTAGGCTTGATTTTAGAGACCGAACTCTGGCCCGAATTAATTCGGCAATGCCATTTGCAAAAAATTCCCTTGTGTTTAGTAAATGGCCGTTTAAGTGAAAAAACCCTTCAGCGCACCCAAAAATGGGGTGGTAGCCTCATGCAAAGCACTTATCAACAATTGTTTTTGGTTTTGCCACAAACCACCCAAGATGCACACCGCTATCAGCTATTACAAGCTAATGTGGGGCCTGTGCTGGGCAATTTAAAGTTTGATGCGGCTATTCATGAAAAGCAACAAGCTTTAGGGCATGTATGGCGTTCTAGCTTTCAATTACCCGTGTTAATGTTAGCGAGTAGCAGAGAGGGTGAAGAAGCACTTTTTTTACAAGCACTATTGCACCATCCTCTTCAAAATCAATTACTCAAGAGTTTTCAAATTTTAATAGTACCGCGTCATCCACAACGTTTTAACGAGGTAGCGCAACTTATTGAACAAACTGGCTTTAGTTTGTCTAGACGGAGTCAATGGCCTCATTCAAGCCCAGTACCTGCCACCATCATACTAGGCGATAGTATTGGTGAAATGCCAATTTATTATTCAGCTAGCGCCTGCGTATTAATGGGGGGCAGCTTTTTACCACTTGGCGGACAAAATTTAATTGAAGCTTGTTTATATGGCTGTCCTGTCATTATGGGACCGTCTATGTTTAATTTTGCCCAAGCGAGCTTGGCTGCCATCGAATCTAAGGCTGGCCAAGCAGTAGAAAATTTTGATGAGGGGCTCGCATTGGCCTACGCTTGGTTAACCAAAAACCAATTGAACTCTTTTCAAGAGCGGGCTACTCGCTTTAGTGCACAGCATACAGGAGCTAGTTTAGCCAGCGCCCAACTCATTCAAAAGATTTATTTTGATGCTCTTAATAAACGGGCAGCTTCAATTGCAAAATAAGTCAAGATACCATCTGCACCAGCACGTTTGAAAGCTAATAAGCTCTCTAACATGACGGCATCATGATCTAACCAACCATTATTAGCTGCTGCTTTTATCATGGCATATTCACCACTTACTTGGTAGGCAAAAGTAGGCACGGCAAATTCTTTTTTCACTCTTTGTACAATGTCTAAATAGGGCATGCCTGGTTTTACCATGACCATATCAGCCCCCTCTGCCAAGTCCATTGCGACTTCACGTAAGGCCTCATCAGAATTGGCAGGATCCATTTGGTAAACCTTTTTATTAGACTTACCCAAATTGCTACTTGAGCCTACCGCATCACGGAAGGGGCCATAAAAACTGCTGGCATATTTTGCGCTATAGGCCATGATACGAGTATGTACAAAACCTTCTGCCTCTAAAGCTTGTCGAATAGCACCAATACGACCGTCCATCATGTCACTAGGAGCGACCATATCAACGCCTGCACGGGCTTGTGTGAGGGCTTGCTGCACCAACACCGCGTTAGTCTCATCATTCATGATGTAATTGTTTTCTTTGGGGTCGGGGTGCGGTAGGCCATCTTGACCGTGGTCAGTGTAGGGGTCAAGGGCTACATCAGTCATAATTCCCAACTCTGGAAACTGGGCTTTAAGCATTCTTACTGCTGTAGGAATTAAACCATTCGGATTAGTTGCTTCATCGCCAGTGGCATTTTTTAAATGTTGGCTAATGACCGGAAATAAAGCCATCACAGGTATGCCTAAATCGACACATTGCTGTGCGACTGGCATTAATAAATCAAGGCTTAAACGTTCTACACCAGGCATTGAAGCCACCGCTTCACGACGGCCCTGTCCTTCTAAAACAAAAACAGGATAAATAAAATCATGTGGCGTTAATTGATTTTCACGAACCAAATTACGAGTAAAACTATCACGACGCAAGCGACGTGGTCTTGAAAATGGAAAAGCGGCTGGCGTAAACATAAAGAACTCATCCCAATAAGAAATTAGCAAATTTAGTGCAATGAAAATATGAAAAACAACATTCCAATATTGCTTTTCATTTAATCTTGAGTAGCATGAAGCCTTGTGGCTACATCACTGTATGCTTAATTATCCCACTACTTTGGCTACTTACTTTAGGCCATTCAAGCATCGCACTCCTATTGATTGCTTAGTTTCTAAGCAAGTGTTAATTTAAAAGTTGCTTTACTCCATAAAATCAAGCTTTTACTGTACTAATACCATTTATTTTATTGCTCATTTACCAACAACTTTATGAAAATTTTTTTAGTCGGTGGTGCCCTCAGAGACTATTTACTTCATCGGCCCGTTTCCGATCAAGATTGGGTAGTAGTGGGAGCCAATCCAGATCAAATGTTAGCCTTAGGTTTTTTACCCGTTGGTAAAGATTTTCCTGTGTTTTTACATCCTCGAACTCATCAAGAATATGCACTTGCCCGCACCGAAAGAAAAACTGGTAAAGGTTACAAAGGTTTTGCTGTTTACAGTAGCCCAGATGTGAGCCTAGAACAAGATTTAGCAAGGCGGGATTTAACCATTAATGCAATGGCTTTATCAGATGAGTATTTACACTTACTCAATGAAAATTGTGCAACCACTGATAAGCCCACCGTAGCTTCAGAAAGTTTAAATGCCGCATTCAACACCACCTCAAAAAATCAACTCAAAAGCCTAGCGGTTTTAAAAGATTTTATTGTGGATCCATTTAATGGTATTGCAGATCTGCACCATCAAGTATTGCGCCATGTTGGCCCCGCCTTTGCAGAAGACCCTGTCAGAATTTTGCGACTTGCTCGATTTGCAGCACGATACACCGATTTTGTAGTCGCCCCTGAAACTATGCATCTCATGCAAGAAATGGTACACAATGGTGAGGTCAACGCTCTAGTAGCAGAGCGAGTGTGGCAAGAGTTGGCCAAGGGCTTAATACAAGCCAAACCATCTTTAATGATGAAAGTATTGCATGATTGCGGAGCCCTAAAAGTTTTATTAGCACCATGGGAGCAACTCTGGCAACACCCCTGCGAGCTTGATCTGGCATTTCACTTAATTGATGGATGTGGTCAGCAACTTCAAATCCTTCACCAAGGTTTATTAAGTCAAGAGCCTTCCGATAACTCTTCTCTATTAGCTAACAATTGGCGTAGCCATTCTATTAGCCACACCGAGCAAAGTTTAATCAATACTAATACCATTGCGCAATTGATTCAATGGGTGGTAAAAAATAATCCCTCATCTGATGCGCATCAAGATGCTAACCATTATGACTTGTCGATTTATTTCTGCTGTTTTTGCTTAGCCTGCTTGTATCCTAATATGCAGCTAGCCGTATCTAAAGACACAATCAAACCATTTTCTTTGACACAACTCAATGAAATTAAATCCATAAGTGTTAGCCTTAAGGTGCCAGTTGATTGTCGTGATTTAACCCATTTTACTTGTCGTGAACTACCCCATATTTTGGCGATTCGATTTTTGGATAGCCATGACATCTTAGAGTTATTGGAGCGACTTGATGCGTTTCGTAAACCTCAACGATTTATTAATGTACTGCTTTGCGCTGATCAATTTTTTCAACAACTATTGTTTAATAATCCATTATTATCCGCCGATTGGGGATTGACTCGATTGGCACAGGCGTTTGTAATTTGCCAAAATGTTGACACCTTTAAAGTGGCAGAAGAAGCGCAAATCAATGGTTTAAAAGGTTTGGAAATAGGCTTAGAAATAAAAAAAGTGAGACAAAAGTCACTTTTTTTAAATCTATTTGAAAAAAGCAATCTTGCTTAATTCAAAATAACAACTTATAAGTGTTTGGGAATTAATTTAGACTTTTTAACAACTTACTAAAATAAGTAGCGACAAACTTTATCGCTGCTCTTTTTATTAAAAATCATATTTTAGTCAAAAAAATTATTACACTCAAGGTTGCACAATTCGTACCCCAGTGGGTTACTCCCTTCACTATCTAGGCTTTCGTTTTATTTTTTATGGCTCATCTTTTAATCGTAGAGGACGACGAACTATTACGTGACGGTCTGCAAACACAACTCGAACAAGCAGGCCATACCGTGGCAACCGCCCAAGACGGTGAAATCGCTTTGTCGCTCCTTGACGAACAGCGTTTTGATGGAGTAGTCCTTGATATAGGACTACCCAAGATTGATGGCATGACGCTTTTAACGTTAATTCGCAAACGTTTGCTTGCTTTACCTGTTTTACTTTTAACCGCCCGCGATAGCGTGCAAGATCGTATTGATGGTTTTAACGCCGGAGCCGATGACTACCTCACTAAACCCTTTAATCAGCATGAATTATTGGCAAGGTTAACTGGCATGCTGCGTCGCTCCAAACTTCCCGCCTTTGGTGGTAGCCTTGAAATGGCCGCCTCTCAAGCTAAAAATTTAAGAGTAGATGCCAACTTACCATTGGCCTGGATTGGTGACGAATCACTAGAACTAACACAGCGTGAATGGGCTTTGTTGTCATTGTTAATTAGTAATGCAGGGCAAGTCGTTAGCCGCGAAGATGTATTAACGGCATGGCAATCTACCCCACTAGAGGGTAACTCTGGTGTAGTGGCTTCTAATGCCCTTGAAGTCTATGTGCATCGCCTTAGACGCAAACTATCCGAAACCGATCTCGTCATTCGTAATGTAAGGGGCTTGGGCTATTTATTAGAGTCCTCTAGCAACACATGAATATAAGTAACTTGGCTACCGTTCATCCTTTACAGCGACCGTTTATGTCTTTAAGAAGGCAGTTGCTGTTATGGTTGTTACTACCACAACTCATATTGTGGTTGGTAGCTGGATTACTGGGTTACCGCATTGCACTTAACTACGCCGAAAAAGGCATTGACCAATCGCTTACTCAAACTGTCAAATCTTTAGCTAGGCAAATTAAACCTTTGGGCTCGGGTCTATTAATTGATTTTCCCAAAGCGGCCCAAGACATTATCGAACAAGACCCCGAAGACCGTGTGAGTTATATGGTTTCGGCTCCACCTGGCCAGTTTGTAATTGGTAATAGCAAAATACCACAGCCTCCTGTTAACGGCCTTCCCATTGCAGGCGAAGTACAAATCTACGATAGCCAACTCGACAATCGGCCCGTCCGAATCGCCTATATGGAAATAGACTACGGCGACTCCTATGCTCCTCAACGCCTGCGTGTACAAGTGGCACAAAGTTTAGCAGTTCAACAACGAATCGCCAAAGAGCTGGTTGCCGACATGTTGGTACCTTTGTTGTTATTAGCCGCCCTCATTAGCATGATGGTATATGCAGGTATTGCGCGTGGACTTCTGCCCTTAGCTAAACTAGAGGCATTAATCGGTGGCCGTATTCGCATTGACTCCAGCCTTTCTACCCTTACCCCCATAGAGCTCACCCAAGCGCCCCTTGAAGTTCACTCTTTAGCCAAAGCCATTAATCAGCTATTAAGCGCTGTGCGCAAAAGTGTGAGCCAAGAAAAACGCTTTTTAAGTGATGCAGCACATCAATTGCGCACCCCATTGGCGGGTCTCATGAGCCAAACAGAAATTGCCATGCAAGAAAAAGACGCGGTAGCTCTACAAGCTAGGCTACAAAAAGTTCATGCTGGAGCCAGTCGCTCGGCTCACTTAGTCAGTCAACTTCTGTCTCTGGCTCGTACCGAAGCTGCAATTGCATTCCAAGTTGTTGATCTAGCCGCCATTGCACGCGAGGTAGCCCGTTCTTGGACTCCCAAAGCATTATCCAAAGGCATTGACCTAGGCTTTGAGGGAGATGACCATTGCTGGGTTCTGGGCGAAAAAATTTTACTCCAAGAAGTTTTAATTAATTTAATTGATAACGCCTTGCTTTACGCTGGTCAAAATAGTGCAGTTACGGTTCGGGTCAAACAATTGCCATCACTCGAATCACCACATGCCTCTACTCAGCTTCAGCAAGCTCAACCCTTGGCTATTTTAGAAGTAGAAGATAACGGTCCAGGTCTTAATCCTGAACAGCTAGAACATATTTTTGAGCGCTTTTGGCGAGGC
>JALQUL010000010.1 GCA_023260735.1 Limnohabitans sp.
CTTTTTCAAGAATAAAGCCTCTAATTGCACCCTCATCATCTTTAGCCCAAACCACAAATACGTCGGCAATTGGTGAGTTACTAATCCACATTTTGGCACCCGACAAGCTGTAACCGCCCGGCACTTTTTTGGCCCTGGTAATCATGCTGGCAGGGTCAGAGCCGTGATTAGGTTCGGTTAAACCAAAGCAACCAATTTGGTCGCCACGAGCTAAACCTGGTAAATATTTTTGTTTTTGGGCCTCTGTGCCAAATTCGTTAATAGGCACCATCACTAAAGAGCTTTGTACACTCATCATAGAGCGGTAGCCAGAGTCCACACGTTCGACTTCACGAGCGACTAAGCCATAACACACATAATTAAGCCCAGCACCACCGTATGCTTCAGGAATTGTAGGCCCTAATAAACCTAAGTCGCCCATTTCTTTGAAAATTGCTACATCGGTGTACTCATTTCTAAAGGCTTGCACCACGCGTGGAGCTAAGCGTTCTTGGCAATAACTATTGGCAGCTTCCATGACTTGACGTTCGTCACTGGTGAGCTGACTAGTTAACAATAAAGGGTCAGCCCAGTCAAATTTAGCTTTGGCGGAAGAAGGAGTGCTCATAAAAAATGCCTTTTCAAAACAAGAATGCCACCATTTTAAAGGTGAATGAATACCTCGTATAGCACTAGAGTGACCTTTATAGCCCATACATAGTGCAACAGGCTATCATCTGCTTAAAATAACCTTAATAACGGCTAATAGCCCAATATATTCACTAATAAAAGCATCGTTTTTAACTTAAAGCGGAATTGCTAAAATGGCTACGACTCCGCCATCTGCATGATTTTGAATACTTAAATGGCCTTGATGAAGCTGTGCAATGGTTTCACTGAGTACCAAACCTAACCCACTACCCTTGCCCTTTCGGTGGGGACTAGGTAAAGAGTAAAAACGCTCAAACAAACGATCTTTGGCATACTCTGGAATAGATGTGCCAAAATTATGAATATTAAAAATCACTTTTTTATGGCGACTGTCAGGTTGAACCTGAATCACAATCTTTTGGTCAGGGGGGGTAAAGTCAATTGCATTTTGCAACAAGTTGCGAAGTGCTTGCCCCAACAAAAAAGGCTCGCATCGAATCAGCAAATTTTCTGCAACATCCACTACTAAATGCCTTCCACTCATTTGCAAAGATAAAGCTTGCAACAAAGGTGAAATCAAATCAACCACTGCCATTTTTTCAAGTTGCAAATCTTGGCGGTTTTCTAATCGAGCAAGCTCTAACAATCTATCAACAATCAGTTGCAAACGCTCTACTTCTGCCAAAATTAGATTAGAAAAGTGCCTTACTTGGTCGGGTTCAAGCGGTTCAACTAGCACCTCTGCAGCGCCTCTAATGCCAGTTAAGGGCGATTTTAATTCATGGGTAAAGCTATGTAGGGTTTGTTCAATATACACCTGACCATCTAGTTCGCTGCGCATTTTGTCGAGTGCTTGAGCTAAAGAGTTGAGTTCTCGGTTGGCCCAAAATTTGGGTGCCGCTTGTTGTTTGCCTCTACTGACTTGCTCAGCATAATGGGTTAACTTAGATATGGCATGTGATAGTACCCAAGAAAACAGGGCACCTAAAAACAAACAGGCCACAATTAAATAAAGACCTGCCCAAGCTAATTTATTTTTGGCATGTTGAATATAAGGCTCCATACCACCGTTGGGTTTAATCACGGTTACCACCCCTACAATTTGCTTGGTATGCTGGCTATGATAAATGGGTGCTGCCACATACATTTCAGAGCTGAGTGAATTGCTGGATTCACGACGGCTTGTTCGTACTCCGTATTGTCCCTCTAACGTTAGTTTTACATCTCGCCATTGGCTAAAGTCTTGGCCTATAAATTGCCCAGTAGAATCTAAAACCACAATACCTTTGGCGTTAGTTACGTACATACGAAGTTCTACTTTGTTTTTGGACACACTCCATACTTGCGCTTGAGGTTGGCGATTTTGATAGGCTTGAAAAAGGCTTAAAAAAGCAGCCTGATTAGGTGTTTCATTCAAGCTCATTGGAGGCGATAAAAACTCGGCAAATAAATGAGAGGTATCGACCAATACATCTTCACTTGCTTGCCTCACTCCAGGCTTTAATTCTTCCCGAATTAACCAAACACCATAAGCTGCAGCAATAGAAACCAAGAAGAAAAAACCCAAAAAGATGCGTAATGAAAATCTCATAATGCAAGCACTAATTGAGGTTTTAAACTATAACCAAAGCCTCGGTGGGTTTCGATAGGATCATATTGAGTGTGAATCGTTTTGAGTTTAAGACGGGTACTTTTAATGTGCGTATCAACGGTGCGCTCGAAACTATCAAGGGCCGAGTCGCCTAATTCTTCTAATAATTGCGCGCGACTCCAAACCTTGCCAGGCCTTTGAATTAGGCAACGTAAAATTTTAAATTCAGAGGGGGTTAGATTGACAAGTTGGTCTAAAAAATAAATCCGTAAACCCGCTTCATCTAATAAAAAACCATGTGAGGTGCTATTCGCAGAGTTGGCTAGTTCGGCTATGATGTGACTAGAATTGGAATTCAAGGTAGAGTTTGAATTGGCAAATAAATTATTAGCATTCGCTGACGAAGTAATACTAGCAGTAGAAAATTGACGCTTTAAAACCGTTTTCACTCTAGCGGCTACTTCTCGTGGGCTAAAAGGTTTGACCACATAGTCATCAGCACCTAATTCAAGGCCCAATACTTTGTCCATTTCTTCACCCCGTGCAGTGAGTATAATGACAGGTAATTCACTGGTTTTGCGCAGTTGTTTTAGCACATCAAGGCCATTGGCATCTGGGAGGCCCACATCTAAAATTAATAAATCTACATCACCTTGCTCGATTCGTTTTAAACCCTCTTGCGCCAGCCCATACCACGACACTAAAAAACCTTCACGTTGAAGAATAAAACTTAAGGTATCAGCAATGCTGGATTCATCTTCAATTAATACAATATGCGGCATAAACATCACCATTTTTTACGAGCAATTCAAACCACAAAAAAGCAAGGCTTTGAGCCTATTAAGGAAACAGCCTTGCTTATAAAAAAACCGTTAATCAAAACCCTGTACTACAGGCTTAAGGCTTAAGAGGCCATTACAAAATGAAGCCATTTTGTAATTGATTTTTACTCATTTTCAATTGAGTCAAGCCTGTAAAGTGAAAGTTTTTTGGTGGGTTTTACCTTTAATAAAGTTGACAGTAGCATTGTGCCTTAATTACGCTTTGAATAGCCCAATACTACTGCTTAACGGTCTAACGATAAATATGATTGACTTGTGTATCTACCTTTTTTCAGGTTGAGATAAAGCATACCAGTTCACATTACGAGTTAACATCATAAAGCCAGCCAACGTTGCAAACACGACTAAACTGCCTACCATTAAAGCCGAGTCTTCAGATCGTAAAATAAAGAATAAAAGACCATACAATGCCATTAAAGAACTACTAAAAATAAGGGCCATTTTTTTACTTTGTAGTACTGCAGAGGCATAAAAACTTTGTAAAGCGACCGAGGCAGAGGCGGCAATGGCGTAAGCCCGGAAAAATGAAATATGTTCAGATAAAGACAAGGTTAATAAAAAGAACACTGAAGTTGCAAAACCTACTAAGGCATATTGCATAGGATGAATTGGATTTTTTCTTAATACTTCCATTAAAAACAAAATAGCAAAAGTGAGTATTAAAAACAGTTCACCATATTTAGCGGTTCTGTCTGATAAAACATAACGGTCCACAGGGTCAATTAAATTCAGGCCCACTAAAGAAGTGGCTGATTTACTTTCGTTGCAGTTGCTGTCCTCCGTTTTGCATGCTTGCATGCTGACTCCTTTAGCTAAAGAATTGGTTTTCCAAGATGCGGCAAATGATAATTTAGAGCGACTTTGGCTATCGGGACTAATGCCTTTGTAGCTAGGATGTGGCCAATTGCCTGTAATATCTATCTTAGAATTGGTACCAACTAAATCTAATAGAAAACTTTGAGAGCCCACTAAATCAAGGTCTATTTTAAAGTCTTGATCTTGAGATAAAATTTGCTGAAAAAATTCAGCGCCTTCAGTCAGATTGGCATGAATGCCAGGTGAAGTTTTACTCCAATTATTAATACTATGACCGGGTTCAAACTCTAAAACCGAATTACCTATTGTGGCCTTAATTTGTCGAATGCCCCTTGGGTCTTGCAAACCCAAGCTTAGGTAGGCTTTTTGCCAAATAATCTTTTGATTGGCGGGTAATTTTTTAAGAGCTAATAATTCCTTGCTAGGTCTAAAATAACCAGTCATGACACTATTCGATTTAAAAGTGGGGGCTTCAAACAAGCCTCTTTTTTTAATCTCTAATTGAAGGTCTGATTTATTATTAATTTGCTCTGGGCTAAGCAATAGCAAATATTCTTTACGGTCGGTATTGGCATTATTAGCCGGTTGTGTGAAGCTTTCTTCAATGATATAGGGTATGACTAAATAAGGACCCGATATAGTCTGAGGACCTGCAGTGTTATCAGCGAGTGAATTTCTCACTTCTTGCGCTCTGTTGCTTCGCTCGGTAATTAAACCTCGTACTAATATTAAGCTAATGCTTATTAACAATGTAATACCCAACATGGCCAAAATTTTAAAGCCTAATTTCATGTTCATTTTGAATGCTCCCTTGATTTGCGTTACGAGAATTTGAAAGCGGTAACTTGAAGGTTCTTAGAACTTATGCTGTTGCTTTCACAAGTGAAGTCAACTGTAAAACTCTTGTTTGAAGGGTGTATGAGTAAGTGATGAAGGTTGGGTGGGGATTATGTGAAGACGAAAAAAAAGCGTGTCTGAAATTCAATTCAGACACGCTTTTTAAAAAATAATCGAGACGGTTTTTTAAGCTGGATTCAAAATTTGTTGGGCCAAAGCTTCTGCTACTTTTATACCATCTACCCCAGCCGATAAAATTCCGCCGGCAAAACCACCGCCCTCGCCTGCAGGATACAAGCCTTTTGTATTGACACTTTGGAAGTCAAGGCCACGTGGAATAGACAATGGCGATGAGGTTCTGGTTTCTACACCCGTAAAAATCGCATCATCCATATCAAAACCCTTGATTTGCTTACCAAACGCTGGAATCGCTTCGCGAATTGCAGTAATGGCGTAATCAGGCAAAGCGGTAGCAAGATTGGTCAACTTGACCCCCGGCTTGTAAGACGGAATCACACTGCCTAGGGTATGTGAGGCTTCATTTTTTAGAAAATCTACTACTTTTTGACCAGGCGCTTCGTAGGTTTTTCCACCTAAAATATAAGCATGAGATTCAAGCTGGCGCTGAAAAGCCATTCCTGCTAAAGGGCTAACTGAACCATCGGCCTGACGTTCGGTGGTAAAGTCCTCTGGTTGAATACCCACCACAATACCCGCATTGGCATTGCGTTCGTTGCGTGAGTATTGGCTCATGCCGTTAGTGACCACACGTTCAGGCTCGGACGTGGCCGCCACCACCGTTCCACCTGGGCACATACAAAAGCTATAAACCGCACGACCATTGCTTGCGTGGTGCACTAAACGATATTCGGCTGCCCCCAAGGCCTTATGACCTGCATGACGGCCCCAACGGGCTTTATCAATTACCCCTTGCGGATGCTCTAGCCTAAAGCCAATTGAAAACGGCTTTGCCAACAAATGCACACCCCTCTCATGCAACATGGTAAAGGTGTCTCGGGAGCTATGGCCTAGCGCCATGACGACATGCTCGGCGGCTAATTCATAGCTGCGTTGGTTGAGGCCATCCCACACCACTAAACCGCTTATTTTTTGAGTATGGCCAGTCGTATTATTTAAGTTTTTGCTTAAAACAATATCAGTGACGCGTTGTTGAAAGCGAATTTCACCCCCTAAATCAATAATTTGTTGACGCAGGTTTTCAACTACTTTTACTAATTTAAAAGTCCCAATATGCGGATGGGAGTC
>JALQUL010000015.1 GCA_023260735.1 Limnohabitans sp.
ATTATTTTTTGATTTCAGTGAGGGCAATTTTTTGCCATGTATCAATAACGCTGTCTGGGTTGAGCGAAATCGAAACAATACCTTGTTCTACCAACCATTGTGCAAAATCAGCATGGTCACTTGGGCCTTGGCCACAAATACCTACATATTTACCGGCTGCCAAACAAGCGCTAATCGCTTTGCTTAATAATGCTTTTACAGCAGGGTCACGCTCATCAAAATCAGCGGCTAGTAATTCTAAACCAGAGTCGCGATCTAAACCTAAAGTCAGCTGAGTTAAATCGTTGGAACCAATTGAGAAGCCATCAAAATACTCCAAGAATTGTTCAGCCAAAATCGCATTACTTGGTACTTCACACATCATAATGACTTTAAGGTCATTTTCACCACGACTTAAACCATGCTTAGCTAATAACTCGGTAACTTTTTTGGCTTGACCTAAAGTACGAACGAAAGGTACCATCACTTGAACATTGCTTAAACCCATATCGGTACGCACGCGACGTAATGCTTCGCACTCCATGGCAAATGCAGGTCCAAAGTCTTCACTAATATAGCGAGCAGCCCCCCTAAAACCTAACATTGGATTTTCTTCCTCTGGCTCATAGCGTGAACCACCAATTAATTTGCGATATTCATTGGATTTAAAATCACTGAGACGGACAATCACTGGTTTTGGCCAAAATGCAGCAGCAATTGTTGCAATACCTTCGGCTACTTTATCTACATAAAATGCTTTAGGTGAGGCATGTCCTCTAGCCACTGATTCCACTGCTGATTTTAAATCGCTGTCTACATTGGGGTAATCTAAAATGGCTTTTGGGTGAATACCAATATTGTTATTAATAATAAATTCTAGCCTTGCTAAACCGACACCCTCGTTAGGTAGCTGGCAGAAATCAAAGGCCAATTGTGGGTTGCCCACGTTCATCATGATTTTGGTTTTGATTGGTGGCATTTCCCCACGGCGAGTTTCAGTCACTTCGGTTTCTAAAAGACCATCATAAATGTTGCCCGTATCGCCTTCGGCACAGCTTACCGTCACTAATGCACCTGTTTTAAGCAATTCGGTAACATTACCACAACCCACTACCGCTGGAATTCCTAATTCGCGAGCAATAATAGCAGCATGACAAGTTCTGCCACCACGATTGGTCACAATAGCAGAGGCTTTTTTCATGACGGGTTCCCAGTTAGGGTCTGTCATATCGGTCACTAAAACATCACCCTCTTGTACTTGATCCATTTCACTAATGCTGTGCACCAGTCGAACTGGGCCTGTACCAATTTTTTGGCCAATCGCGCGACCTTGCGCTAACACTTGGCTTTTACCAATCAGTTTAAAACGGTGCTCAGTTTGATCAGCCGATTGGCTTTTAACTGTTTCAGGACGTGCTTGCAAAATATAAAGTTGGCCATCAATGCCATCTTTACCCCATTCAATATCCATAGGGCGACCATAATGCTTTTCAATAATGACCGCATAATGGGCTAGTTGCTCAACATCTTGATCACTTAAAGAATAACGATTACGCAACTCGGTAGGAACATCAATGGTAGTCACCAATTTACCACTGCTTGCACGCTCTTGTTCAGAGGCAAAACACATTTGAATGAGTTTAGAACCCAAATTACGGCGAATAACTGCTTTTTTACCTGCTTCAAGCATAGGCTTATGAACGTAGAACTCATCAGGGTTAACGGCACCCTGCACTACAGTTTCACCCAAGCCATAGCTGGAGGTAATAAAGACTACATCAGTAAAACCTGATTCAGTATCGAGCGTAAACATCACTCCGGCGGAGCCAGTGTCGGAACGCACCATACGCTGAATACCAGCACTTAAAGCAACGTTTGCATGGGCAAAACCCTTGTGCACCCTGTAACTAATTGCTCTGTCGTTGTAGAGTGAGGCAAATACTTCTTTTACTTTTTCTAAGACTTGTTCAATGCCCACAACATTAAGGAAAGTTTCTTGTTGTCCAGCAAAAGAAGCATCAGGTAAGTCTTCTGCAGTAGCAGAAGATCGTACCGCAAATGAGGCACTCGCTTGACCTGCAGAAAGTGTCACAAAGGCATCACGAATGGATTGTTCTAAGTTCGCCGGAAAGGGTTGTGATTCAATCCAATGACGAATTTCTTCACCTGCTTTTGCCAGTGCACGAACATCGTCTGTGTTCAGCGTTTCTAGACGATCGGCAATTTTGGCATCTAAGCCTTCGTGTTTTAAAAACTCACGAAAAGCATGGGCAGTAGTGGCAAATCCAGTCGGTACTTTCACACCAGTAGGAATTTGAGAAATCATCTCACCCAAGCTTGCGTTTTTACCACCCACCAATTCTACATCATCCATTCGTAGTAATTCGAATGGCACCACCAAGGCATCAGCCGGAAAAAGTTGAGACATGAAAAGCTCCAGAAGTTAAAAATCTTTACCCTTTGAGTTGGACTCAAACACTACCTTGGAGTGCTTCAAGACACAATTCAAAAATGGAACAAATTAAAAACAGCTTTTATTTTTA
>JALQUL010000064.1 GCA_023260735.1 Limnohabitans sp.
GAGCCTCCCAAATGAATAGGTTTGCCAGTCACTACACCGGTAGCGGTAGCACCCTCATTCATAGAATAGGTATCCATCATCCAGGCCATGATTTGTTCATTGGTATTGACGTCAGGGGCAGGAATATCCTTGGTGGGCCCAATAATGATGCCAATTTCACTGGTGTAACGCCTAGTCATACGTTCCAACTCACCAATTGATAAGGTTTTGGGATTGACCCTAATACCTCCTTTGGCTCCGCCATAAGGCACGTTTACGGCTGCATTTTTAATGCTCATCCAAGCCGACAAAGCCATTACCTCCGATAGCGTTACATCTTGATGAAAACGAACTCCACCTTTGCCAGGGCCACGTGAGGTATTGTGTTGCACACGGTAGCCTTCAAAATGGGCGACTGTGCCGTTGTCTAAATGAATTGGTACATCCACAATCAAGGTACGCTTAGGACGTTTGAGTGTTTCAGCCCAGCGACCTAAATGCCCTAAATAAGGCGTCACTCGATCGACTTGTTGTAAAAAATTACCCCATGGGCCTAAATTATCGACTTGTAAATAAGAGGGAATGGTATGACTAGGATGTTGGCCATTGCTGATGGCTTGGCCTTGAAGTGTGCTGGCACTTGCATACGTGCTTGGATGAAGCATTTTTTAATCCTTGTTTTGTAAGTTAAGAACAAGGCAAGCATAGTCTCCACTTCACAAAATGTCTAAGGCTTTGATATTTAAATATTATGCAAATTTTGTATAATGCAATTATTGCATGATTATATAATAAGTCAAAAGAATTGATCAAAGGCTTATTATTTTTGCTAAGTTTGCAGAAAATAGTCAAAAATTATTAAAACAAGGGTTTTTTACTAAAGCATAAATAGTTTTTTTAGTTTACTATGTTGTGTCGGAACCGAATCTTTGATTAAAACAATCGATTGTAATATTTCCCGATTATTTATTTTTGAATTGACTTGAAGCGAGACTAGGTTTTTCCGATTCACTTTATTTTTTATTTTTTGGAACGCCCTATATGCTGACACTTTATATCGGAAATAAAAATTATTCTTCTTGGTCACTACGCCCCTGGCTAATAGTGAAGCATTTTGATATTACCTGTTCCAAAAAAATCGTTGATGTAGCCGGCCGTGGCCCAAGCGATATGCATCGAGCTTACTCAGGCAACGGACTTGTTCCCTGCTTGCATTTAAATGACTTTCAAATTTGGGATACTTTAGCTATCGCTGAATTTTTGGCCGAGCGTTACCCCGATAAAAATCTTTGGCCCAAAGATCCTTTAAGTCGTGCTCGTGCTCGAAGCATTAGTGCAGAAATGCATTCTGGTTTTAGCCATTTGCGTGGCAATATGGGTATGAACGTTAAGCTTGAGTTAGAAGGTCGGCCAATTAGTCCAGAGGTGCAATCCGATATCAATCGTATTGAAGCCATCTGGAATCAAGCACGCACTGATTTTGCACCTACAACTGGAGGTGATTATTTGTTTGGAGAATTTTCAATTGCAGATGCCATGTTTGCGCCTGTAGTCTGGCGTTTTAATAGCTATAACGTGCAACTCAACGGCCCAGCCCAAGAATATATGCAAACCATGTTGGCCCACCCCAATATGCAAGAGTGGCGTCTTGATGCTTTAGCAGAAACTACCGCCATTGTTCATTACGACGAAAACGCCAAAAAACTGCACGGCGAATCTCGGCTTTAAGTCCTAAACCATATTGATTGTTTTATTTTTCAGCAGCAAGCTTTACACCCTCTTGTGAGGGTGTTTTTTTTGCCTAAACGTATGAGGTTTTTAAATCAAATTGTAAAGCGGCTAATCGAGAATAAGTACCGCCTAATTCCACTAGGCTTGTATGCGTTCCTTGCTCTACCAGTTTGCCATGTTCAAGCACTAAAATCCGATCGGCTTTTTGAATAGTCGCAAGCCTATGCGCAATGACTAAAGTAGTACGACCGCGCATCGCTGTTTCAAGGGCTGCCTGTACCATACGTTCACTTTCTGCGTCTAATGCACTAGTGGCTTCATCTAATAACAGTAACGGTGGATTTTTTAAGATGGCCCTCGCAATTGAAATTCTTTGTTTTTGACCACCTGATAAACGCACCCCACGTTCACCTAAAAAGGTGTGGTAACCTTCTGGCAGTGCAAGGATAAATTCATCTGCAAAAGCTGCTTTGGCTGCAGCAAACACTTCTTCATCGCTAGCATTGGCATTACCATAACGAATATTTTCGAGTGCGCTACTTGAAAATATCACTGCATCTTGAGGCACGATGCCAATTTTTTTTCGTAGCTCTTGAAGCGACACATCTTTAATGGATTGCCCATCTAAATAAATTTCACCTTTTTGCGCATCATAAAATCTCAGCATCAGTTGAAATACGGTAGTTTTACCTGCACCGCTAGAGCCAACTAAAGCAATAGTTTCTCCTGCTTTAACGTCAAGAGTAAAACCTTCCAGCGCTTTGGTAAGAGGCCGAGAAGGATAATGAAACTCAATATCACAAAATTCAATTTGGCTTCCGGCCATAGGTTTTACAATTTTTTGCGGTTTGACAGGCGATTGAATAGGAGATTTTGCATCTAATAACTCCATGAGTCTTTCAGTAGCGCCAGCTGCCCTTAAAAGGTCGCCATAGGTTTCACCTAGTACTGCAAATGCACCCGCTAAAATAATGACATAGACAACCGTTTGGCCTAATAAACCAGCTGTCATTGTGCCTGCGATTACGGCTTGGGTGCCTTTATACAAGCCCCACAACATACCAGCACTGGTAGCAATAATAATAAATGCCACCAAAAAAGCACGGGCTCTGCTGCGCTGCGTTGCGGTTGCAAAAGCCATTTGTGTAGAGTCATTAAAGCGTTCGCTTTCGCGTTGTTCGGCAGTGTAACTTTGCACTACGGGAATTGCATTTAAAATCTCGGTCGCAATCGCACTTGAATCGGCAATTTTGTCTTGACTCGAACGAGATAGTTTTCTGACTCTTCTACCCATCCACATAGTGGGTAATAAAACTAGCACAATACCCAAAAAAACTTGCAGCATTAGCACAGGATGCGTCCAAATTAATATGCTAAGTGCGCCTATTCCCATTACTGCATTTCTCAAACCCATAGATAAAGAAGAGCCAACTACCGTTTGCACCAAAGTGATATCTGCTGACAAACGAGATAACACTTCACCCGTTTGTGTAGTCTCAAAAAACTCAGGACTTTGTTGCAATGTATGGTTATAAATGGCATTACGTAAATCGGCTGTCACACGCTCTCCCAACCAACTCACCATGTAAAACCTAGCTGCACTAAAAATACCCAATGCACAGGCCACAGCGAATAAAGCCAAAAAATGATTTTGCAAGGACATGGCTTGGCTACCAGGCTCACTACTTACTAAACCTTGATCAACCAATTGGCGTAGCGCAAAAGGAAAGGCCAGAGTAGCCATAGCAGCCAATACTAAAAAGATGAGGGCAATCCAGATTTGTACTTGGTAGGGCTTTAAAAAAGGAATCAGACCAGAAATAGAACGTGGAGAACTTTTTTTTAGAATAACGGGGTCGGACGAAATCTGCATAATAGTAGGGTAAATAATAACTCATTTACTTTAGGCTAAATTTACCTAATTAGTTTGACTTTGCTTAAATAAAGTTAATAAGCAACAGGCCTATTCTCTAAGAAATTACAACAGTAATCCTAAACGATAGTATTAGCAAGTATTAGAGTGAACTAGTAAAAGGATTGAGCAAAATACCTTGACTGTGAGGTGAAAAGTGTTGGCAGTAGCAGCTTTTTAAGTCGGTGCACCGAAAGATGAGGTGTGCAGGGCTACCACTAACTTATTGAAGTTAAGAGTTTTTAGTGTCATCTAATTGCCAAACGGGTAAACGGTAATTCAAATACACGGCCGACAAACGTAAAAAACTAGCGCTCAGGGATGCCAAAAATAAACACCACTCTTGGCTAAGTTGCCAGTTTTGGCATAGTATTAATACCCACCCCCCGCAAAACCCGCACACTGCATAAGGTCTATGATCTTGAAATGCTTTGGGTATGTCGTTGCAGACAATATCTCGAATCACACCTCCAAAAACAGCTGTAATCATACCCATTAAAACCGACACTAGGTATCCATTTCCCATATCAAGGGCTATTTGTGTACCAGAGGCAGAAAACAAACCTAAACCTAAAGCGTCAGGCCAAAGAATCGCCTTTTCGGTACTGGCAAAATGGGATTGTCGTAAAAAAAGCATAGCACTTATACAAAGTGCCAAAAGTAGCCAAAGCCATGTGGCATGTTCAATCCAAAAAAATGGCCTTCTATCAAGTAGTAAGTCCCGTAAGGTACCACCACCAAATGCAGTAATACCAGCCACCACACAGACCCCTACTGCATCCAGTTTTTTTTGTGCTGCTGTTAACAGGCCTGAAAGAGCAAAGGCAATAGTTGCCACTATCTCAATTAGGGTTTGAGTATTGGATAGATTAATAAAAGTGGAGCTAATAAATGGCATAGTGCCACTATTTTACAAAATATAATTGGGCTAGATTGGAATAAATGAGTGGCAAACTGAGATCCACAGAAGGACAAAGTTAAAAACCTAGTAACTCTAGGATAAACAATCAACAAACACCCATCTAACATACACTAATTAAGGCAATCGGTGAAGCCTAATAAAAGTATTATGCGGGCTCTATGAATTGTGTTAAACATTCGCAGATCCAATCGGGTTGTTCATGAATTAACCAATGGCTTCCTTCGGGTAGTCTTCTAATTTCAAGTTGATTAATATATTGCTCTAGACCCACTAATAAACTGGGTAACAAAGCCACATCATTCATTCCCCATAATACGAGGGTAGGTACTGAAATAGTTACTCGTTCGAGAGGAATTTCTAGGCTTAGTGCCTGGCCAGAGCCTGCCATACTGGGTTTTAAAGGAGAGGCTTGATAATAATTACATCCACCATGTAAACCCATTGACCAAACTTGCTGGTATTTTTCCTTGAGCTCTAGGGTTAACCAAAGTGGATCATGTGACGAGTCGGTAGCTTGTAAATCAAGCCCATGTCTTGTTCTAAAGAATGGCCAAAGTCTAGCAAAGTTGTTTTCTGCAAGAAGCTGTGCTGCCTCAGGTTTTGCCAAGAAATTCATGTATTGGCTGGCCTGAATTTGTTCGGTATTGTGTTGTAATTCTCTTAAAAATGTGGCCGGATGAGGCGAATTAATAATGCACAATTTATCCATTAAATTGGGCGACTGATTGGCCAAAGCCCAAGCCACCGCACCACCCCAATCATGAGCAATTAAAGTATGAATTTTACCGTCACTACTAATTTGAGCAATCAATTCCCGTAAATCTGCACAAAGATGTTGACTGCGGTACATTTCAGGTGCACGAGGTGCACTTGATTGTTCAAATCCTCTTAGGTTAGGAGCAATCGCTCGATAACCCAAGCGTGCGAAGTGCACTAATACTTCGTCCCAAATAAAAGCGGCCTCTGGAAAACCATGCAAAAAAAGCAAAATTTTACCGTCTTTAGGACCTGCTTCGTGGACGTGTAATTTCACCTCTGGTGCAACGTTTATAAAGTATTGATGAAGAGTGTGCATGATTTTCCTATTGCTTATTTACAATGCAATTATTGAAAAAATGAAAGAGCCAAAGCGATGTTAATTGAGCAAGACCTTAAACGTCTGTCACGTAAGTTCGACCTGATTGTTTTTGATTGGGATGGAACACTTTTTGATTCGACTGCTTTGATTTCAAAATCCATACAGTTGGCGGTTGCGGATTTGGGCTTTGAGCCTCCTAGCGATGAAAAAGCTTCTTATGTTATTGGTTTGGGTTTAGCCCACGCATTGCGTTTGGCTGCGCCTGAAATAAAGCCAGAACATTACTCAGAATTAAGTCAGCGCTATATGCACCATTATGATGTTTATTCGCATGATCTTCATTTGTTTGATGGGGTACTAGAGTTACTACATGATTTACGCCAAAAAGAGTTTTTATTGGCCATTGCGACAGGTAAAAGCCGTAAAGGATTAGATCATGTTTTATCTACTTTGCCCCTGCATGGTTTATTTAATGCAAGTCGGACAGCTGATCAGACAGAGGGTAAACCCTCACCTAAAATGCTTTTAGAGTTAATAGAGGAGTTGAATGTTGATCCAACTCGAACCCTCATGATTGGCGATACCACTCATGATTTACATATGGCAATGAATGCAGGGTGTCCTAGTTTAGGTGTGAGTTATGGCGCACATGCGTCACAACAGCTTCACCGTTGTGAACCTTTAGCCGTGGTACATTCAGCCAAAGAATTACATTTATGGTTATCGCAAAACTGTTAAAAACCTATTTTTAAAAGGCCTAGTTGACATCATGGAAAGTCCTATTTATTTTAATTCTGCAGCTCAACCTGAAGAAAAAATTGCTTTATGCAATAGCACAGATTTGCAAGAGGCCTCCTTAGCGGTTCCATTTGATTTGGTTTATGCCGGACAAACTTGTCGTGCTTTTGCGATTCGATTTGAGGGACAAGTCCAAGCCTATTTAAATCGTTGCACCCATGTGGCTATGGAGATGGATTATCAGCCCGACCGATTTTTTGATGATTCAGGGCGTTGGTTATTATGTGCCACTCATGGTGCTGCATACGAACCTGAGACCGGCGAGTGTGTAGGAGGTCCGTGTAAAGGTGGACTTATAAAAATACAACTTTCAGAGCAAGATGGCGTGGTTTACTGGCATACCGCCTACAATACAAAACCACTCGAATTTTAAAGAGCACTCAATTATGATCGAATCAACCTCGAACCGTACCTCAGCTGAGTCAAATATCAATAATTTAGACTCCCGTCCAGAGCTTGACGTGGCTCAAAATCCTCTTAATGTTGAGCAGTCAGATAAAGCAGAAATGGCACAGACTATTGCTTCATTGAACGATTCTACTCAAGGCACAGAAGCTTTAGCATCATCCGCTCTTGAGTCGCATAAGAAAATTGCGAGCCAATCAGTTGAAACAAGTCGCCCTATTGAAAAAAATGCAGCTACTGCTCTTGAGTCTCAGCCTCTCAATTTGTGCGTCACTCAAATTGAGAGGCTGGCCAATATGATGATGGCCGATCAAAAGCGAAAACATCGTTGGAATTTGTTTTTCCGCTTTTCTTGGTTGTTATTAGTCGTTGCCTTCGTCTGGCTGAGTTTTACTGACGAACAAGGTACTACGACGACAGGAACTCCTCATACTGCAGTTGTTCAAATCAAAGGTGAAATTTCTGATGGTGTAGATGCAAGCGCCTTGCATGTAGTAGAGGCCTTAAAAGCAGCGCTCGAAGACCCCTCCACTAAAGCGGTGGTGTTATTAATTAATTCTCCAGGTGGTAGCCCTGTACAAGCGGGCATTATCAATGATGAAATTTATCGTTTAAAAGCGATTCATAAAAAACCAATTTATGCAGTAGTAGAAGAATCCTGTGCTTCTGCAGCCTATTATATTGCCTCGGCCGCCGATCAAATATATGTCGATAAAGCCAGTGTAGTGGGCTCTATTGGTGTCTTAATGGATGGTTTTGGCTTTACTGGTTTAATGGGTAAATTAGGTGTGGAGCGCCGATTGTTAACAGCCGGTGATAACAAAGGTATGCTTGATCCATTTAGTCCACAAAACCCTGATCAAAAAGCATTCGCACAGCAAATGTTGGGTCAAATACATCAGCAATTTATTGCGGTAGTGAGAAAAGGTCGTGGTGCTCGTTTAAAAGAAACTCCCGAAACTTTTAGTGGTCTATTTTGGACAGGTGAACAAGCGATTCAAATGGGTTTAGCCGACCATTTAGGTAATATTGATTATGTCGCCCGTGAAGTGGTAAAGGCCAAAGATATTATTGATTACACCAGAAAAGAAAATGTAGCTGAAAGGCTTGCTAAACGGTTTGGAGCCTCTATTGGAGAGGGTATGGTGAAAGCCATGAATGCTAAAACCATAGACATTAAATAAGCTTAAAAGGGGTTCAAAAAGAGTTCTTGAAGAACTCTTTTTTTATCTAGCCAGGTCCAAAACAAAAAACAGTAGGTAATTCAGATGCTTTTAGCTTGGGTAATTGCCTCCACTGCGAAATTAATTGACTGGTAGTTTTCATGCTACTTAGGGTCAAGCCACTGCTAATTGACAAGCGGATATTGGGTTTGAGTTTTTCAATAAAGGCTTGCATCAGGGCTTCATTGCGATAAGGAGTCTCAATCACAATTTGAGTTTGACCAGTTTGCAGGGCTAAATTTTGTAAACCCTCCATTCTTTTGAGTCTATCGGCCGCTGGTACTGGTAAATAGCCAATAAATGCAAAATTTTGTCCGTTGAGCCCACTAGCCGCTAATGCTAACATCAGTGAGATGGGGCCAACCAATGGCTTCACTTCAATACCTAGGTCATGCGCTAATCGAACAAAAGATGAACCAGGGTCTGCAATGGCAGGCATTCCTGCCTCACTACATAAACCCACGTTGTGGCCCGCTAAAGCAGGTTTTAATAATTCAAGTGTGGCTTTTTGATCTGTTTTTGCCGAAGTGTGATCACCTTGTTTATGAACTGCACGTGGTAAAACTTGTATATTTAATTCTTGCAAGGCCGATTTGAGAGGGCAAATAGGATGAACTCGATTGAGAAATGCGCGAGTAGATTTGGCATTCTCAGTAATCCAATATTCCAATTGGCTCGCAATTTGCAAACTGCCTAATGGCATGACTTCTTGAATTGGAGTTAAATCCTCACAGCCAAAATCGAGTGGTGTCGGAACTAAATAAAGGCAACCTTTTGTTGAGCTAAACGATTGATTATTCATAATAAAACGATTCCTGCTTGGCTAATTAAGTGGCAAACTCTAATTAACGGTAAACCAATTAAAGCGGTTGGATCATCATTATCAATTTTTTCCAACAAGGCAATTCCAAGCCCTTCGCTTTTGGCACTGCCCGCACAATCGTAGGGTTGTTCGGCCTGTAAATAGTTTTCGATTTGATGAGGGCTTAAATGTCTAAATTGCACTTTTACTTGTGCAACGTCTTGCCCGATAAATCCAGTTTCTAGGCAAACTACCGCCAAGGCAGTTTGAAATATAACAGTTTGACCACTCATTCGTGTCAGTTGTGCTACTGCATTGGTATGGTTTCCTGGTTTACCTAAAGCGCTTTCGCCCAATTGGGCGACTTGGTCAGAGCCAATCACCACTGCAGTTGGAAAACGTTGTGCAACCGCCATCGCTTTGGCTAAAGCCAAGCGTTGTGCAAGCGCTTTGGGTGTTTCGTTAGGAAGAGCGGTTTCATCGACTTGTGGCGAGGCCACTTCAAAAGGAATCCTTAAGCGGCTTAGCAGTTCTCGGCGATAAATAGAGGTTGAGCCTAAAATTAAGTCTCTTTTGGGTGTCGCAGGCTGCGATGGAGTCAAGTTCTGTGTATTCATCCGATAATTGTGCCATTTCATTGCTTCAACTGCGATAATCAATAAAGAATTGTAGAAATATTCGCAAAAAATTATTTTCATCCACCTTATTTTTATATGAGTCAAGAATTCAATCCCTTAAAACTAGACTTGCAGGCTTTTGCTAATGCAGGCGCCATGTTGCAAGATATGCATGACATAGAGGTCTTTCCCCGTTTAAGCCAAGAGTTACCCCGACCAGAATTGGGGCGTCACGAGGATTATTTTGTACAATGGGCAGTGGCAGGCACCTTAGAGCAAGGTCCTGATGGCTCACCCCAAGTGTGGTTACATCTCAAGTTACGTGCCTGTTTTCCAATGACTTGCCAGCGTTGCCTTGACATTGTGGGTATTCCGATTAGTTTTGACCATTCTTACCGATTTGTCGCCACTGAAGAACAGGCCGATTTAGAGGACGAAGAGTCCATTGAAGATGTTTTGGCCTTTACGCAACACTTTAATATTCTTGAGTTAGTTGAAGATGAGGTTTTAATGGCCTTACCTTTGTTGCCAACTCACGACACCTGTCCAAAACCGCTTAAAACTGAGGTTTTAGACAAAGATTTTGCAGAGCCTGGTAAAAAACCTAATCCATTTAGTGTTTTACAGGGATTAAAAACCAAATCTTGAGTTCAAAATTAGCGCTTTTTGATGTATTTCTTGATGAATCAATCAATCACTGATACAATAGAGGGCTTCGCAGAACTTGGCTTTTCATCATTTTTAAAGTTAGGTAGTTGTTAAAACTGTCTAAGAAAATAAAATGAAATGAAAAGATAAACCAAAAAAGTAAAGTAAAAACATATCTTTAGGCTGTTTTGAAAACACTTTTTTAGTTTTCTTGATGACAAAGCTTAAAGTTTCATTCCATCCGATTTGTTAGCGCAAGGAGCCAAAAATGGCCGTCCAACAGAATAAAAAATCACCTTCTAAGCGCGGCATGCACCGCTCCCACTATGCTTTATCTGCACCAGGTACAGCAATTGAGTCAACCACTGGCGAAGTGCATCTGCGTCACCACATTAGCCCAAACGGCTTTTATCGTGGTCGTCAAGTATTAAAAAGCAAAGCTCAAGCTGCTGAGTAAGCTGTTTTTGACTTGTAAAAAAGCCCGGTTCAATTTAATTGCACCGGGCTTTTGTTTGTCTTGTATTTGTTTTTATTTGGTCATATTTGACAATATTTTGCATTCATTTGTATTGAAATGATGCAGTTTTTTCGGAATAAGCCTTGAAGTAGTCATTGAAATAAAAGTGCTAACTGTGCTCTAATAAGTAAAAATGATGATTTTCTTTGTTAATAAAATGGATTCGAAATTAGGATGATTACACTAGCCGTCGATTGCATGGGTGGAGACGTCGGTGTGGACGTTACCCTGCCAGCTTGCCTCAATTTTTTAAACCAACATTCAGATGCTTCTTTGTTGCTGGTGGGGCGTCCAGATGCTTTAAAAAGCTTTAGCCATCCTAGAGCGACTCTCATTGAGGCCAGTGAAGTCGTTGAAATGGATGATCCGCTAGAGGTCGCTTTACGTAAGAAAAAAAAATCTTCTATGCGAATCGCCATTGAGCAAATTAAATTAGGTACAGCTCAAGCGGTAGTCTCCGCTGGCAATACTGGTGCTTTAATGGCAATTGGACGTTATTTACTCAAAACCCTTGACGGCATCGATAGACCTG
>JALQUL010000126.1 GCA_023260735.1 Limnohabitans sp.
AACGTTTAATCGAAGTTTTTAAAGCTCACAATATCGGTTATTTCTTTTATAACGGTGGTGGTGACTCAGCTGACACTTGTTATAAGGTAAGCCAGTTATCAAAGTCAATGGGCTACCCCTTACAGGCTATTCATGTACCCAAAACAGTCGATAACGATTTACCTATCACCGATTGTTGCCCGGGTTTTGGCTCGGTGGCTAAATATGTTGCCGTCTCAGCACTAGAAGCGTCTTTTGATGTTCGCTCTATGGCTAAAACCTCTACCAAAGTTTTTGTCATGGAAGTCATGGGTCGTCATGCAGGCTGGATTGCAGCGGCTGGTGGCTTAATTGAAGATCACGGCATACCCGTCGTTTTACTATTGCCAGAAGTTGAATTTAATCCACAAAAATTCTTGGCTAGGGTCGATCAAATGGTCAAACAACACGGTTATTGCACCGTAGTAGTGTCTGAAGGTTGTCATTACCCTGATGGTCGCTTCTTAGCCGAACAAGGCAGCAAAGATGCATTTGGTCACGCACAATTAGGTGGTGCTGCACCAGTTGTTGCCAATATGATTAAAGAGGCCTTTGGTTATAAATTCCATTGGGCAGTCGCTGATTATTTACAACGTGCAGCCCGTCATATTGCGTCAAAAACTGACGTAGAACAAGCTTATGCATTGGGTCAAAAAGCAGTTGAACTAGCATTAGCTGGTCATAATGCAGTAATGCCTACCATTGACCGCGTTTCAGATAGTCCGTACAAATACAAAATTGGTGTAGCTCCCTTATCTAAGGTGGCAAATGTCGAGAAATTCATGCCAAAAAGTTTTATTACCAAAGATGGTTTTGGCATTACCGCCAAATGCAAAGCTTATTTACAACCTTTAATTACCGGTGAAGATCCACCTAAATTTAAAAATGGTTTACCTGTTTACGCGACCTTAAAAAATGTTAGCGTGAACAAAAAATTGGCTGACTTTGAAATGTCTAAATAAAAGATTTCAACATGATGAATTCTCAGATTGCGCCCAGCAATCAGTACGAGACTTTAATGCGCCTTGCTCTCGAGCAAGGCCAGTTCAAAGCAGACCGTACTGGTACAGGCACAAAAAGTATTTTTGGCCATCAAATGCGTTTTGATTTAAGCCAAGGCTTTCCACTTGTCACGACTAAAAAAGTGCATCTTCGCTCAATTATTATTGAGCTGCTTTGGTTTTTAACTGGTTCATCCAATAACAATTGGTTAAAAGAGCGCAAGGTCAGTATTTGGGACGAGTGGGCTGCACCCGATGGTGATTTAGGTCCTGTTTATGGCGTTCAATGGCGCAGTTGGCCCACCCCTAATGGTGGACATATTGACCAAATTAGCGATGTTATTCAGACCCTAAAAACTAACCCTGACTCACGTCGCATGATTGTGAGTGCCTGGAATGTGGCAGAGCTTGACAAAATGGCCTTAATGCCATGTCACGCCTTTTTCCAATTTTATGTAGCACCAGCAGAGCAAGCTGGACAACGACGTAAACTGTCGTGCCAACTGTACCAACGCAGTGCCGATATATTTTTAGGTGTGCCTTTTAATATTGCCAGTTATGCTTTACTTACCCACATGGTAGCGCAGCAATGCGACCTCGATGTAGGTGAATTTATTTGGACAGGTGGCGATTGCCATATTTATAACAATCATTTCGAGCAAGTGCAATTGCAATTGTCTCGCGAGCCCTACCCTTACCCACAATTAAAAATCAACCGTCAACCTAATTCAATTTTTGAATACGAGTTCGATGATTTTGAATTTGTAAATTACCAACATCATGAGGCAATATCGGCGCCTGTGTCGGTTTAAAAAATTAGTCACCCTATTCCTTATTAATTGACTAGAACATCGCAAATTAAGCTTTTTTATCCAATTTAATTTGGATGTTAAATATTGAAGATGTCTGCATCACATAGCTTGAAAAACGGACATCTTATTGCCTCAATGAGGGACACGTAAGGGGTTTATCTGTTTAACTGCTGCAAGGCCACTCCAAGATTAAATTCTTTTACTCTTTTATTATCTTAATCACTTTTTTATTATGACCATGACTCCACGACAGCTATGGGCTTTATTTGCTCTGACTTTAATGTGGGGTATAAATTGGCCCATGATGAAGTTATCTTTGCAATCCATGCCACCCCTACACTTTAGAGCAATTACTATGACTGGGGGCACAATATGGATGATGGCTTATTTGTATTTAAAAGGTGTGCAGTTATGGCCTCGTAAAAACCAATGGCCAAGCTTGGCATTATTAGCTATTCCTAATATGCTAGGCTGGCATACTTTTGCCATATTAGGGGTTAAGGAATTAGCCTCTGGCAGAGCTGCCATTTTAGGTTTTACTATGCCGGTCTGGACGGTCTTAATTAGTGTACTTTTTTTAGGTGAAAAACTAAGTCGCCGAGTGGCATTTGCGGTGTTGTGTGCACTCACTGCCATTACCCTTTTAGTATGGCAAGAATTTGCCACCATTACTGGCAGACCCTTAGGTGTGTTGTGGATGGAAATTGCCGCTATTTCATGGGCGATTGGCACCTTAATGATTAGACGCACACAATTGGCTTTATCGGCTTATGCGGTTACTATTTGGATGATGGTCTTAACCAGTGCTGCACTGTGGGTCATCGCCATTATGGCAGAACCTTGGCCCTTTAACCCTATACCCCACTATAGTTGGCAATTTTGGGGTTCTATTGCTTATGGCGTTTTTATTAACTATGGTATTGCCCAGTTAATTTGGTTTGCTTTAGCGAAAAACTTACCCCCTGCCACCAGTGCTATGAGTGTCATGGCAGTACCTTTAATTGGCACTTTATCGGCCACTTTAATTGTAGGTGAACAACCCCATTGGCAAGATTATACTGCCATTATTTTTGTCATGTTGGCAATTGCTAGTGTCTTGTTACCCCAGCGAAAAAAACCAAAATAAAACCAAAAAATACGAAAGGAACCATATGAAAATAGGTATGATTTATGCAAAAGCGCAAAATAATGTAATTGGTAAAAATGGTGATTTACCTTGGTATTTACCTGAAGATTTAGCCCATTTTAAAAAAATAACTCAAGGTCATGCCGTCATCATGGGACGTAAAACTTGGGACTCTTTACCCACACAATTTAAACCTTTACCTGGCCGCCAAAACATTGTAGTTAGCAGGGCCAGTAGCGAAGAATTAATGGCCATCACACAAACTGGCGCTTGGGTCTGCAACAGCCTAGAGTTGGCGCTAGAAAAATGCCAAGCCATTACACCCCAGCCAACAGAAATATGGATTATTGGCGGGGCACAAATTTATCAGCAGGCCCAAGGGGTTTGTAACGTTGCAGAAGTCACTTTAATCGAACAAGACTTCGAGGGCGATGCATTCGCACCAGTCTTAGATGGTCAATGGATACTCAAAAACGAAGCCAAACATCAAACACAAAAGGGTTTAAACTATCGTTTTTTAAGTTATGTGCGAAGTGCCTAGCTTGACTCAATTTAACTGCCAACACCTCATCATTTAATCATCTTTTTTATTTGTATTTTCATCATGAAACTTGCCACCTGGAACGTCAATTCACTATCGGTTCGATTGCCACAAGTGCTTGATTGGTTGGCAGCCAATCCAGTTGATGTATTAGCCTTACAAGAGCTTAAACTTACCGATGATAAATTTCCACATCAAGCATTTAAAGATGCGGGATATGAATCGGTTTGTTTTGGACAAAAAACATATAATGGTGTTGCTTTAATTAGCAAAACCGATGCATCCGACCTTATTAAAAATATTCCAGGTTTTGATGATGAAATGGCCAGAGTTATTACAGGCACAGTTGATGGTATTCGAGTGGTAGGAGCCTATTTTCCCAATGGACAAGAACCAGGTACTGAAAAGTTTGAATACAAAATGGAATGGTTAAAAGGATTACGGGCTTGGATCAAAACAGAACTAGTTAAACATCCAAATTTAGTCTTAATGGGAGACTTTAATATCACCACCGATGATGCCGATGTCTGGGATCCAATTGCCTTAGAGGGGACGATTCATTGTACCGATGAAGAGCGCTATGAATTAGCCGCGTTAAAAGCTTTAGGCCTTATAGATGCCTACCGACTATTTCCACAAGCGGCCAAAAGCTTTTCTTGGTGGGATTACAGAAACGCAGGCTTTAGAAAAAATCAAGGTTTACGCATTGATTATGTTTTGGTCAGTAAAGCCTTAAGTAACCAAACCAAGGCCTGTATTATTGATAAAGCCCCACGCAAAAATGAACGTCCAAGTGATCATGCCCCAGTTGTAGTTGAAATTTAAATTTCAAATTTTTTCTGGGGTAGTCCTACTTTGATACAACTGCCAAAGCACATGCAGCAATAAGGCCACAAACACAATACTGCCTCCCACCAAAGTTGATTTTGATGGAATTTCATCGTGAGCTAACCAAACCCATATAGGCCCTAATACAGGTTCGGCGGTACCAATTAAAGCACCCACTGCAGAGGGAACTAATCGAATACCTGCCGCATAAAAAGCCAAGCCTAAACCTAAGTTAAGAGCTCCAAAAGCAAATAACAAAACATAGTCAGAACCAATCATTGGAAAGGACTTCACTTGTGTTGCAGCAATCGACATAGCCATTAAGCAGCCTATGAAAACGGCTGGTTGCATATCAATATGAGAATTGCGTCTAGCAATAACAGTAGAGCAAGCAAACGCAATTGCAATCAATAAAGCCAAGCCATCACCTATAGGTGAAATTTGTCCCGTTAAAGAGTCTTTCACCATTACGCCTACACCAAACATGACAGTAAAAATGGCCAGCCAAGTAGGCATACTCACTTTTTCACGAAATATGATCCAAGAGCCTAATGCGGCCAATAAAGGAGTACCAGCTTGCATTAATAAAACATTGGCCACTGTGGTGTAATTTAAAGCCGTCACAAATGACATAGAGGCCACCACAAAACAAGTTGCCACGCCTAAGCCTGGTAAACCCATGGCTTTAATTAAACCAATGCTTTTAGGTATACCATCACGCCACCACATAAAACCGATTAAAAATAAAGCGGCAAATAAAGAGCGCCAAAAAATAACTGCGAAACTATCGGTGGTAGAAAGGTACCTAGCAATTGCACCACCAAAACTCCATGTAGCAGCTGATAAAAAAACAAAAAGTGCACCTGTGCGTGCTAAATGAGCTTGTGGCATATGAAATAAAAATTTAAGCGGTTAAACGTTGAATAAGTTCAACTTTATAACCATCGGGGTCGGTTACAAAAGCAATAATAGTAGAGCCACCTTTTACAGGGCCTGCCTCACGAGTCACATTACCACCGGCTTGTTTAATTTTTTCGCAAGTGGCAGCCACATCCTCTACTCCTAAAGCAATATGGCCGTAGGCGGTGCCCATTTCATAATGCGTTACTCCGTAGTTATAAGTGAGCTCTAATTCAGCATGATCTGGATTAGAGCCATAACCAACAAAGGCTAAGGTATATTGATATTCTGGGTTATCAGAAGTACGCAACAACTGCATGCCTAATACACGAGTGTAAAAATCTATCGAGCGTTGTAAATCGCCGACCCTTAACATAGTATGTAAAAATAGCATTCAATTACCTTTTTAGATTAAAACTATAGCCCATAAATGACCCAAAGAAAACAAACAAAGAAGAATAAAAGGCAGTGTTATTATGCGATCAATGATTGTGTTTCAAGCGTAAGAGCGTCTGTGCACCAATAGCGACTCATTATTGAATAAAACAC
>JALQUL010000186.1 GCA_023260735.1 Limnohabitans sp.
GAAGGTACATCAGATGTGCAGAAAATCTTAATACAAAGAGGCTTGTAATTTTTCTTACTAGCACTACTCAAAAAGCTCTGGAATATTTTTCAGGGCTTTTTTGTTTTGTTTATCTACGAATTTTCTTGACTCCAAAATTAAAAAATTGATATATGGATGCAAGAAGTGAAATTTTTAATTTGAGTACAAAAGGCGTAAATTAAAATGCAAAAATTGAAAATACTTCGTTGGTTCGCATCATTCATTTTTGCGGGAGCAAGCCTTGCCTGCCATTCTGCCTCATCTCCAACTGAAGTGGATCTTTTGATGAATAAAATTGCTACTGCCACTTATTATTCATGGGGCATGGTGGGTACCCCTGCAAAAATATCGGATGCTGAAAATGCTACCAGACGACTTCGTCAAATTACTGACGCAGACCAAATTTATCACTATTTACTAAAAAGTAGTCATAAAGATAAAGTGAGTATTGAAGGGAAGTTGTATATGGTTTGTGCCTTGGCAAGTATGGATATCAAAATATTTTCACGCGCACTATCCCAGTTAAATATAAATGATAAAGAAATCAGTGTTTTAAAAGGAGACATTCTCTCAAAAGTTTCTACCAATAAAATTCTTAATCAAATTCAAAGAGATCGTTGTGAAATTTTAAAGTAGAAGATGGAGTTAATTAGTCGTAAAAGCTTGTCAAGCAAACCACAGCAATCCTCGAAAAACATAATGAAGTTGATTTTAAAAATGAACTTCAGAAAAATAAACTACCTTGATTCGTGAGATGTTTTTACCCTCGTAATCTTGGCGACTATTAGCGTTTTACCTTTTGGCCCTTATATAGTAATCTTTGTTTTGCAAAAATTATTTTATAGGAGACATTGATGAATATTCCTTCGCTTCAAAATGAAGTCAGCCCAGAGGAGTGGCAACTCAGAGTGGATTTAGCGGCCGCCTATCGATTGGTGGCCATGTATGGTTGGTCTGATTTAGTTTTTACCCACATCAGTGCCAGAATTCCTGGCCCAGAACATCATTTTTTAATTAATCCTTATGGCTTAATGTTTGATGAAATTACTGCTTCCAGTTTGGTAAAGGTCGATCAAAACTGTAATAAGCTCAGTCATTCCCCTTTCCCAGTCAATCCTGCTGGTTTTACCATTCATAGCTGTGTGCATCAGGTGCGTGAAGATGCGGCTTGTATTATTCATACCCACAGTCGTGCGGGAGTGGCAGTGAGTGCTCAGAAGGCGGGCGTTTTACCAATTAGTCAACAGTCCACTTTTGTATTGGCGTCGCTGGGCTATCATGATTATGAGGGGGTGGCTTTGCGAGAAGAGGAGCAACCTCGTTTGCAAGCGGACTTGGGTAGCAATCAATTTTTAATGCTACGCAATCATGGTTTATTAACCACTGGAAAATCAGTAGCGGATGCTTTTTTAGCGATGTATATTTTTGAGTCGGCTTGTAAAATTCAAATTGATGCACAAGCCGGTGGCGAGTTGGTGATGATTCATCCGCAAATTTTGCAGGGGCTAGCTGCTGTAATGAAGCAAGCTACGGCGGGAATGGGGGCCGAGTTGGTATGGCCGGCTTTAATTAGACAATTGAATAAAACCGATACCAGTTATCAGTTATAAAGCGAGGGCTTGGTTGAATTGAATTAATATCAATATCAATAGGCAAAAAAATCGGGCTTAGAGCCCGATTTTTTTAATTCAAAATGAGAAACTTTAGCAACTTGCCAATTACTTCATTTAAGTAATTCAAGTAATTAAAGTAACTCAAGCAATTAAACTACAGCACCTGACTCAGGGTCATTTGGATCAATTGCTTTTTTATTGGCATTGGCTGTGGTTTTAATTAAATCTTCACGGGTAATTCCCAACCACATAGCAATAGCGGCAGCCACAAACACAGAAGAATAAATACCAAATAAAATACCAATAGTGAGTGCTACTGCAAAATAATGCAAGGTTGCGCCACCAAACAAGAGCATAGATAAGACCATGATTTGAGTAGAGCCATGGGTAATAATCGTACGACTAATGGTAGAGGTAATGGCGTTATCAATCACTTGTACAGTATCCATTTTGCGATAACGTTTAAAGTTTTCGCGAATACGGTCAAAAATAACGACTGACTCATTTACAGAGTAACCTAATACAGCTAGCACTGCCGCTAACACAGACAATGAAAACTCCCATTGGAAGAAGGCAAAGAAGCCCAAAATAATAATCACGTCATGCAAGTTGGCAATAATGGCTGAAACAGCATATTTCCATTCGAAGCGAATCGCCAAATAAATCATAATGCCTACCACTACCATTGCCAAGGCCTTTAAACCGTCGGTGGCTAATTCTTCACCTACTTGTGGTCCGACAAATTCGGTACGTTTCATTTTGGCGGATGGGTCAATGGCTTGCATGCTAGTCATTACCTTGGCACTTTGCTGAGCAGAGGTAACACCTTTTTGAGCTGGCAGGCGAATCATGACGTCTTGAGAGGTTCCAAAATTTTGTACTTGTACATCTTGGTAACCTAATGCGGTAATAGAAGTCCTGATCTTTTCAAGCTCAGCTGGTTTGGCATGAGTCACTTCAATGACTGTACCACCAGTAAATTCAACAGAGAGATGTAATCCTTTAGTGAACAAAAAGAAAACAGCCAAAATAAAAGTCACTAGCGATATAACGTTAAATATCAATGCATGACGCATGAACGGAATATCTTTGCGAATTTTAAAAAATTCCATGATGGGAAGTCCTTTTTTAAATGGTATTGAATGGCAAATTATTTGGTTTTAGAAACAGCAGTATTGCTATTTTCATGACGCCAAACCGTACCAATTGAAATGGATTTGAGTTTCTTTTGACGACCATACCAAAGATTGGCAAGGCCACGTGAAAAGAATACGGCAGAGAACATACTGGTTAAGATGCCAAGGCAATGCACAATCGCAAAACCTCGCACAGGACCCGAGCCAAATGCTAACAAAGCAGCACCCGCAATTAAGGTAGTAATGTTAGAGTCTAAAATGGTCGCCCAAGCTCTATCAAAGCCAGTAGCAATAGCAGTTTGAGGTGCCGCACCATTTCGAAGTTCTTCTCGAATACGCTCATTAATTAAAACGTTGGAGTCAATTGCCATACCGAGTGCCAAAGCCATAGCGGCTACACCAGGTAGCGTAAGGGTGGCTTGAATGATAGATAAAATGGCCACCAACATTAACAAGTTAAGGCCCAAAGCCAAACTAGAGAAAGCACCAAACATTAGGTAATAAATACACATAAAGGCCACAATAACCGCAAAACCCCAGGCAACAGAGTTAAAGCCTTTAGCAATGTTCTCTTTACCCAAGCTAGGGCCAATGGTACTTTGTTCGATGATGTCCATAGGAGCAGCTAAAGCACCAGCACGCAATAATAAGGCTAAGTTAGCAGCTTCAGCAGAATTCATTTGACCATTAATCACAAATCGGTTGCCTAGTTCGCTTTGAATCACAGGGGCAGTTAACACTTGACCTTTATTTTTCTCGAACAAGATTAAAGCCATGCGTTTTTTAATGTTTTCGCGACTTACGTCACGGATAATACGACCGCCTTTAGCGTCAACGGTTAAGCTCACCTGTGGTTGATTACCATTTTGTTGGTCAAAAGAGGGTTGTGCGTCAGTAAGGCTATCGCCAGTTAAAATGACTTGTTTCTTAACAATGACAATTCGGCCTTCTACATCTAAGAATTTCTCAGAGCCAAATGGTACTGCACCGCCTGCTTCTGCTAATCTGCCCTCAGTGCTTTCGTCAACTAAGCGCATTTCTAAGGTGGCGGTGCGACCTAAAATTTCTTGGGCTCGTCCTGGGTCTTGAACACCAGGTAATTGAACCACGATGCGGTCAGGACCTTGTTGTTGAATGACGGGTTCGGCTACGCCTAACTCATTAATACGGTTATGCAAGGTCACAATATTTTGTTTGATGGCCTCGTCTTGAATACGTTTTGCAGCAGCGGGTTTAATGCTTGCTGTTAAGCCTGGTTCTGCCGCATTATTAATTTCTTGAACAGCTAAGTCCGGGAATTGGTCGGTGAATAAAGCTTTGGTAGAAGCCAACGTAGCTGGATCAGTAATTTTGATACTAATGGTTTGGTTGTCACGACTAATGCCGTTATGGCGCAAAGATTTTTCACGCATCGCCAAACGAATGTCACCCGTATAGGCTTCCATTTTTTTGGTGAGGGCGGCATTCATATCGACTTGTAATAAGAAATGTACACCACCACGTAAATCTAAACCTAAATACATAGGTTTAGCATTTAAATTGGTAAGCCAATTAGGTGACTTAGAAACTAAGTTAAATGCCAACAAATATTCAGGTGAATCTGGGGTGGTGTTGATTGCCGTATTCAGTACGTCTCGAGCTTTTAATTGCGCATTGGTATCTGCAAAACGCACTTTGATAGTGGTGTTATCGCGGCTTATACCTTCAAAGCTGATTTTTTCTTTAGAGAGTGCAGCCTCAATATTGTCTTGTAACTGGCTGTCAATTTTTGCAGTAGCCCTTTTACCAGTCACTTGAACTGCGGGAGACTCACCAAAAAAGTTGGGTGCTGCATAAAGGGTGGAGAGTATTAACACCACCAACATGATGGCGTACTTCCAAATAGGGTATCGATTCATGGGGCTACTTTGAAATAATCAATGGAGAAAATAAGAGGTTACTTACACCTTTAAAAAATAATAAAAAAATATTATTTTTTAAAGGTATAGGCCTTTACAAGAATAGGCTGGATCAAAACGATTGAATTGAAGATTTGATCCAGCGTAGAGCTATTTTAATAGAGCTACTCATCTACCTTGCAAAATTATTTACACAATAGGCGTTTTACTTCAAGCTACCCTTTGGTAAAACTTGAACAATCGCGTGACGTTGCACTTGAACCACAACACCAGAAGCAATTTCAAGGCCAATTTGTGATTCAGAAAGACTAGCGATAGTTCCTAATAAACCACCAGAGATGGCTACTTCGTCGCCTTTGCTAATAGCTTCAATCATCGCTTTGTGCTCTTTGGCTTTTTTCATTTGAGGACGAATCATTACAAAATATAAAACGCCAAACATTAAAATCAATGGCAACATGCCCATAAGTTGGCTTTGAAAACCGCCACTAGTCGCTGCAGCTGCTGTTTGTGCGTACGCATTAGAAATAAACATGAAGTACTCCGAATAAATAAAAAAACCAAAAAAGAAGGGTGAAAAAAACACTCACTCAACGTTAGATTGTATTCGCGCCCGCCTGCTTTTTTGACAGTCTTCATAACTAAGGTTGTTTATTCTTAGTTCAAGCTTACAGTTACATATTTTTCAAAAATATCGTTAAAAGTTCAAGCTATGATTAATCAATAAAAAAAGGGCTTTTGTCATCACAAAAACCCTTTTTAGCTCACTATAAAAATAGTTCGTATGCATGAAAAATTCAAACTTTATGAGTAAAGCTTGAAACGATGCTAGTAAACGAATTTAGACTTTAATTTGTTGGAGTAAACTTTCCCAGCGTTGCATAGCGGCTTTTAAATTACGCTCTTTTACATGACCAAAACCTTTTATTTGTTCCGGAATATTGGCCCACTCTTTAATTAAAGTTTGGTTTTGAGGGTTAAGTAGTGGTAATACTTCTTTTAAAGTGTTTTGATATTGCTTCACTAAATTGCGTTCTGTGCGTCTTTCTTGGGTGTAGCCAAAAATATCAAAAGCGCTACCTCTTAAGCCTTTTAAAGCGGCTAATGCTTTAAAAGTAAGTTGCATCCAACTTCCCATTTCTTGTTTTTGTAATTCACCCTTTGAATTAAAGCGGGCCAGAATTGGTGGGGCTAAATAATAATGCACCTTAAAGTCGCCTTCAAATTGGGCTGCAATTTTGGCTGCAAACTCTCCATTGGTGTAAAGCCTTGCCACTTCATATTCATCTTTATAAGCCATTATTTTGTAAAGCTGCTTGGCCACAATTTCAGTTAAGCCTTTAGTGCCTGCTTTTTCCTCGGCTTGTTCAACTTGCTTAATTAAATTAGTATAAACCTGTGAATAAGCTAAATTTTGATAAGCGGTTAAACGATTTTGTCTATCTTGGATAAGGCTATTTAAGTCTATTTTGGGTGAAAAATGTAATTGTACAGTTTGTTCAGGGCTTAAACGCCTGCTTACCTCTTGAGGCATAACTGCTGCCAATCGTCCCCATTCGAATCCGAGTTGATTGTTTTTAATTTGCACCCCGTTAAGCTCCATGGCTTTAAAAATACTGGCTTTTTCTAGGGGGATTTGGCCTTTTTGCCAAGCAAAACCTAGCATGACGGGATTGGTGTAAATAGAGTCACCTAAAATTTGAGTGGCGATTTTTTCAGCATCAATTAAACCGACAGCTGTATTGCCCACAATTTGACTAATACTATCAATGCATTGAACGCCAGGGTTTTGCCACTGTGCATTTTTAACAAAAGCAGCGGTTGGAGGCGTGTTGCTATTGAGTGCCACAAAAGTTCTACCTTCACGCATACGCAAAGTGGTTTCTTTACCGGATCCTACAATCGAGTCGCAGGCCAAGATTAAGTCGGCACTAGCGGTACCTACTCTGGTAGTGGCAATTTCTTCTTGCGTTTTGCCAATTAAGACATGACTCCAAGTAGCACCACCTTTTTGAGCTAAGCCAGCTGCATCTTGCGTCACAACGCCTTTACCCTCAATATGAGCTGCCACCCCTAATAATTGGCCAATGGTAATGACGCCAGTGCCACCCACTCCAGCAATCACAATTCCCCAAGGTCCTTGAGGACGTTCAAGAGAGATTGTGGTAGGTGCAGGCAACTGAGCTAAGAGCAATTGCAGTGTTGATTCATCTTGTTTTTGGTTAGTAGGTTTTGATTTTTTAAGTTTTCCACCTTCAACACTCACAAAACTAGGGCAAAAACCTTTCACACAAGAAAAATCTTTATTACAGGTGCTTTGGTTAATCGTACGTTTACGGCCTAAAGGGGTTTCAAGGGGTTCTACACTTAAACAATTTGATTGCACCGAGCAATCACCACAACCTTCGCACACTTCTTCATTAATAATAATACGTTTGGCTGGGTCAATTAATTTGCCACGTTTACGGCGACGTCGTTTTTCGGTGGCGCAGGTTTGATCATAAATAATAATGGTGGTGCCAGTAATAACACGAAACTCTTTTTGAATATCGTCTAATAAATCACGGTGCTGTACCAAAATACCTTCGGGCAAATTCAGGCCCTCATATTTTTCGGGCTCATCGGTGACCACGGTAATTTTTTGTGCACCCTCGGCGCGCATGGATTGCGCAATTTGCAGCACCGAATGCCCCTCTGGACGCTCGCCTACTTGTTGACCACCCGTCATGGCAACTGCATCGTTGTATAAAATTTTGTAGGTAATATTGACGCCAGCTGCAATGCTTTGGCGAATGGCCAATATGCCACTGTGAAAATAAGTGCCATCGCCTAAGTTAGCGAACACATGTTGTTCGTGGCTAAAGGGTTGTTGTCCTACCCATGGCACTCCTTCACCACCCATTTGAGTAAAACCAATAGTGCTTCGGTCCATCCAAATGGTCATAAAGTGACAGCCAATACCGGCCATGGCCCTAGAGCCTTCTGGTACTTTGGTTGATGTGTTATGTGGGCAACCAGAGCAAAACCAAGGTAAGCGATCCGCAGTTTGTGTCATGCTTAACATGGCACTTTCTTTGGCATTAATAATGGCGAGTTGTTGTTCGATGCGAGCTAAAACATCGGCTGGCAAGCCTTGTTTTTTAAGCACTTTAGCAATTGCTTTGGCAATCATGGCAGGGCTTAAATCGGCATTCGCTCTAAGAAGCGTATTGGCACTGGGGTTGGACATTGACCATTCACCGCCTTGGCCTTCTTCGTTAGTGAATTTGCCCCAAATATTAGGCCTTACATCAGAGCGCCAGTTGTAGAGTTCTTCTTTGAGTTGGTATTCAATAATCTGACGTTTTTCTTCAACTACTAAAATATCTTGCAGGCCAGTGGCAAACTCACGGGTGAGTTGTGCCTCTAGGGGCCAGACAACCGCGACTTTATGTAATCGTAATCCAATGCTACGACAAGTATTGTCGTCAAGTCCTAAATCAATAAGGGCTTGTCTGGTGTCATTAAAGGCCTTGCCACTGGCCATAATACCAAAGCGGTCTTTGGGGCTTTCAATCACGTTGTAATTGAGCTTGTTGGCTCTAATATAGGCCAACGCAGCATACCATTTATAGTCAAATAAACGAGCTTCTTGTTCGAGCGCAGTATCGGGCCAACGAATATGCAGACCACCTTTTGGCAGTGCAAAATCGGTGGGGATAACAATTTTCACACGCTCGGGATCAATAATGGCGGTAGAGCTAGATTCTACAATTTCTTGAATGGTTTTCATGCCAGCCCAGACGCCAGAGAAACGACTCATGGCAAAAGCATGTAGGCCTAAATCTAAAATATCTTGCACCGAGGTAGGAAAAAATACTGGGCTACCACAGGCTTTAAAAATATGATCACTTTGGTGCGCAGCCGTAGAGCTTTTGGCGACATGGTCATCGCCTGCAATTGCAATCACGCCGCCCCATTCGGTAGTGCCCGCCATATTGGCATGTTTGAATACATCCGAGCAGCGGTCAACCCCAGGGCCTTTGCCATACCAAATACCAAAAACACCATCATATTTTTGTGTGCCATTAGGTGCAAAACCTAATTGTTGTGTGCCCCAAATAGCAGTGGCAGCCAATTCTTCATTCACTCCTGGTTGAAAAACAATATGGTGATCTTGCAAATGTTTTTTAGCTTTTTCAAGTGATTGGTCGTAGGTGCCTAAAGGTGAACCACGGTAGCCACTAATAAAGCCTGCGGTATTTTTACCTGCTAATAAATCACGCTGGCGCTGTAGCAAAGGTAATTTCACGAGAGCTTGAACGCCACTCATAAAAGCGCTGCCTTGTGTTAAGGTGTATTTATCATCTAGGCTGATGTTGTCTAGGGCTTTTTGTAGGGCTTCTGAGATGGGGGCGTTCATAGAGTCTCCTTTTTTGGTATTACATCAGGCAATAATGCTCTTGGCTGTCGCTTTGTGAACAACAGTCAAAGCACCAGTTATGCACTTTGAATCGTCTTTTAATTCAATTTCTGGCACAAAGTGTATGCTTTTTAAGCTGAAAAATGTTATCTTTTTATTTAGTAAAATCAATGTTAAAAGAAAGAATCTTTCGTAAAATAACCAATTATGGAAACACTTGATAAATTTGATGTAAAAATTTTGTCGCTTCTTCAAGCCGATGCTAGATTAACCAATGCTGATTTAGCCTCACAAGTGGGCTTATCGGCCGCAGCGACTTGGCGTAGGGTTAAAACACTAGAAGATGAGGGTTTTATTACAGGTTATAAAGCGACTTTAAACCGTAAAAAAATTGGCTTGGGCGTATTGGCTTTTGTGCGAGTAGATGCAGAGCGCAACACCGGAGACGCTACCCGCAATTTAGAAGAAGCCATTAGGCAATTACCAGAAGTGGTGGCTTGCCACTATATAAGTGGTACGGGTACTTTTGAATTGCAAGTGGTCACACAAGACTTGGACACCTTTTCTAGGTTCGCTCAACAAAGCCTGCTTAATTTGCCCAATGTAAAAGATTTACACACCAGTTTTTCATTGGGTGAGGTAAAGGCCAATAGCGACCTTCCACTTGCACATTTAAAAACAAAGGTAATCAATACTTAGATATTTTTGTGCATAAGCTTATTTATTTTTATGCTAAAATAATTTTATTGATTCATCAATCGCCCAATTTAGGTAATTGCGGGGGCGTTAAATCCGCTAAACGTCCCGCACTCCTGGCCTCATGTGTAAATCGGACGTCTATCCGTAGCATTAGAGGCGCAGGAGTTTTTTATGTTCAAGCATGAGTCGATTTTGTTTCAGAGTTCTGTTGTTCAAGGTATTGGTTTGGCAGAACAGTTTTTTCCAGTTCACATCACTGCAGAAACGTCTTTTTTGGTGATTCAATTACCCTTTTTAGGTGACTGTATTTTTTATCCTCAAGAGCAATTGTTTTATTCAAAAAAACTCAAAAGTTTTGTTTTACCCTTAATTCCAAATATCAAGTTAAGTCAACTATGCAATGAGTTAATGGTTTTATGGCAGCAGTCTAAAAGCTTGGACAAAGTAGCGTAAGCAAGCGATTGCAATTGTGCACGACCTTTTTCTGATTGAATAAGTTTCATAGTCCACTACAAAGGTTTTCCCAATTACATAAAAAACATGAAAGTATGATGATAAATAGATGAAGCTGCTACTGCAGAGCACTACCAATTCGGTCCTTTATTGGCAAATTCTTGTGATAAAAAATCAATGAACACTCTGACTTTGGGTGTGAGATATTTTCGTGACGGATAGACCGCAAATATCCCTAATATCACTGAGGGGAAATTGGGTAATATTTCTTGCAATTGACCATTGGCTAAATAAGGGCCAACTAAAAAACTGGGTTGCAAAATAATGCCTTGATGTGTGAGT
>JALQUL010000200.1 GCA_023260735.1 Limnohabitans sp.
GCCCACTCATCTACACGGTCGGTCATTAGTAAAACATCAATGCCTTTTTTCTTAAAGATTTCAAGTTGAGGGCTGTTTTGAGCTGCTGAAATAGAGTCTGCAGTAATGAAATAAATCGCCTTTTGACCCTCTTTCATTTTGGCCTTGTATTGAGCAAGGCTAATGAGCTCGGAAACAGATTGTGATGAAGCAAAACGAAGTAATTTTGCAATACGATCACGATTGTTATGGTCTTCTCCAAGGCCTTCTTTAAGCACTGCACCAAACTCTTTGTAGAACTGTGTGTATTTGCCTTGTTTGGCAATATCTTCCTCACTTAAAACATCGCTCACTTGGTTTGCGTCAGTGGCATTATTGATGGGAGCTTGGTCGTATTTAGCCAAGTCTTCAAGAAGGCTTAACACTCGTTTAGTGCAACCTTCACGAATGGCTTTGACATCACGGCTTTCTTGCAATAATTCGCGGCTTACATTTAAAGGTAAATTGCTGGAGTCCACTACTCCACGAATAAAGCGCAAATAAGAAGGCATGAGGCTTTCTGCATCATCCATAATAAAGACGCGTTTGACATATAACTTCACACCCGCTTTTTTGTCACGTTGGTAAAGGTCAAACGGAGCTGTTTTAGGAATAAACAATAGTTGAGTATATTCGGTGCTAGAACCCTCTACTTTATTGTGAGTTTGGGCAAGTGGTGGATTGTAATCGTGGCTAATTTGCGTGTAAAAAGAGTCGTATTGTTCTTGAGTGATGTCTTTTTTACTTCTGGTCCAAATGGCATTGGCTTGATTAATGGTTTCCCATTCATCTAACACCACCATTTCGCCAGGTTGATTGTCTTGGCCGTCTTTCCATTCTTCTTTTTTCATTAAGATGGGCAGGCTAATATGATCAGAATATTTTGAAATTAAATTTTTAATTTCATATCGATTTAAATAGTCTTGGGCATCGTCGCGTAGGTGCAAAATAACGCTGGTACCACGTTGTTCTCGGTCAATGGTTTCTACCTCAAATTCGCCAGTGCCTTGACTGGTCCATCTAACCGCTTGTTGACTAGTTAAACCAGCACGTCTGGATTCAACTGTAATTTTATCGGCCACAATAAAACCAGCATAAAAACCTACGCCAAATTGTCCAATCAATTGAGAGTCTGATTTTTCATCGCCCGAGAGTTTGCTAACAAAATCACGAGTCCCACTTTTGGCAATCGTGCCTAAATTGTCGATAGCTTCTTGTTCAGATAAGCCAATACCTGAATCGGTAATGGTGAGTGTTTTCGCTGTTTTATCAATTTCAATTTTGATTTCAAGCGCTGTTTGATTGCCCAACAAATCGCTATTTTTAAGCGATTCGAAGCGGAGCTTGTCACAAGCATCAGACGCATTAGAAATGAGTTCACGTAAAAAAATTTCACGATTGGAATACAAAGAGTGGGTGACCAAATGAAGCAGTTGGCTCACTTCGGCTTGGAAAGAATGATTTTTTTTAGTCATTTGAATTCAATGGAAATAAGAGAAAAACGAAAGATACCAATAATATGGATCGCCGAAAACAACAATTTGAATGTTGCATAAACAATAGATGAGGATGTCTTTACAAACTTCAATATTTAAATGCAAAAACAAAGCTTTTAAAATTTAATTGCCAATTTTGCGAAAAAATGCCAACTTAACCTGACCAATGGCGTACAAAGCCCGACAATTGGCAAGAGTTACGAGAAGCAAAAGTTTAGAATGAGAATATCTAACTTTTCAATCAATATAGTAATTATGAACCGCTTTCAAACCTCTTGGCTTTTCTTTAGAAAAAGCACTTCTTTGCGAAGGAGTGGGAATATGAGTGGCTTTACATTGATTGAACTATTGGTAGTAGTTGTTATAGCAGCGCTTATTACAGCCCTTGCGTTGCCTAGCTTTGCAGATTTTATCCAAAGATTTCAAATTGACAGGTATGCCGCAACCTTGCGAGGTACCATTAATTTTGCTCGGCAACAGGCTTTAAGATCAGGACTTCAAACAGTGGTGTGCAGAAGAGTACCTTTTAGCAATAGTTGTTCCATTGCAGGAAGCACTGGTTTTGAAACGGGTTGGATTGTGTTTCATGACCAAGTGGCCGGCTTTAATGCTGCCATTTCAACCGATAGAAATGGCTTATTTGATTCGAATGAAACACTTATCCAAGCCACTGATGGTACAACTGCGAGCTTTATCACTCAATCCTACCCCAACCCTGGGGCCAACAATCCAGCTTTTGTAATTAGTGGTCAAGGTATGAGTCTGGCCAATGGCAGTTTGTGCATCAAAATTTGTGCCAGAGCGGCTTGTACTGCTCATGCTAATAATAGATATCTGATTTTTGTGCAGTCGGGGCATGTAAGAGTTGAAACCGAAGCTGCATTTTTAGGGGCTCCTAACTCAGGAGTTTGTCAATAATGGTGTATAAAATCAAACAATTAAATAACAATAAAAGTCAATATCAAAAAGGTAATACCCTTATTGAGGCGATGGTGTCTTTAGTCATTTTATCGTTTGGATTATTAGGTATTGCGGGTTTGCTGTTAGCTAGCACAGGACAACAAAAAAATTCACAAAGTTATAGTGTGGCGACTATTTTGATCAATGACATTGCTGAGCGTATGCGAGCTAATAAGGAGGATTTAGCATTAAATACTAATAACTACATCACACCTAATATTACCAATTATGAACAAGCAGTAACTTATACAAGAAACAATGGTTCTAGCAATAGCTCTCATGGCGAAGATGATGATGGGGAGAGTGGTTCAAGCTTGACCAATTGTAATAATTTGGGTGTCAACTGTTCTGAGCCAGGAGCCTTGGCCAGCAGTGATCTCAACACTTGGTTAGGAAGAATTAACACTGAGCTACCAGGAGGTGCTGGAGTCATTACACAGTTAGCAAATGACGATGTGACTTCTAGGCGTGTAGTAATTACATGGAACGATAAAGCGACTTCCACATCAGAAAATGCCTCCACTTCAATAGATGGGGTTAATTGTCCTGCCAATTTTTTATCCCCAGCCACTCCTAGAACTGTTCGATGTATTACCGTGGCATTTAGACCGTAAGTAATGAATTAATTAGTATCCATTATGTCTCTTTCACATAAAGCTTATCCAACCCATCATTATCAATCTGGTATGACTCTAATTGAGTTAATGGTGGGTTTGGTCATTAGTTTAATTATTATTGGAGCGGCTACAGCTGTCTTTTTGGCGGCTAATTCTATTGGTCGCAGTCATGATGTTGGAGCACGTTTATTAGAGGATGGTTCGTTTGCTGCAACCAAGTTAACTAGAGGCATTCAACGCACTGGATATGTCGATGTTTTTTCAGGAACCAGTCGTTTTAGACAGACGTTTGATGATGCAGTGAATACGATAATAGAGCGTGCAGATGAGTATCAAAGAGATACATTTGGCTTGCGTTATGGAAATGTGACTGGTTCAAATACCGCCATTTTTGGGTGTGAAAACAGTATTTTAGGTGCTGGTACTAGTTGTATTGCCAGTGGAACCAACAGCGCTTTGGCAATTGCATACCAAACTAATACCCCGGCAAACGTTTCAGACTTATCTCCTAGTGTTACTAATAGTGTTAGTTCTGGATCAGGGTCTGCTGATTGCAATGGTGCTAAACCCCCTGCTAATGTGGACTATGTGCTCAATAAGTATTATGTGAATAATCAAAACCAGTTAATGTGTTTGGGCAACGGTAGTTCTACACCTAGGCAAATTGCAGCTAATGTGCAGCAGTTTCAAGTTTTGTACGGCGTAGCTAGCGGTGCTGCGGATAAGCGTGTGCAGTTATTAACAGCTTCGCAAATACAGGCTAGAAATGCATGGAATTTAGTAGTTCAGGTCGATTTATGTTTGGTGATGATAGGTGCCCCTGGTACTGATAACAATCCTAGTATTACTAATAATTGTGATGGTAGTACCAGCAACACATCAGACTCAAGAATGCGAAAAACTTTTAGGTCTGTGGTTTCTTTAAGAAATTCAATGGGTTAAAAAATGTACAAAAATTTAACTCCTCATTTGTATTGCGATATGCAAAAAAAACAAGTGCAAAATCGTCAAAAAGGCGCTACTTTATTTGTGACGGTAATTTTGGTTTTGGTACTTAGTATTGTGGCTTTGGCTGTCTATCAACAAGCCAGTTTTGACGAGCGTAACGCCAGAGCTCAGGCCGATAGGCAGTTAGCGACACAAGCAGCAGAGATTGCACTACGCGATGCTGAATATGATTTGCAATGCCAGCAGTTGACTACTAATGCCTCTGGCGTACCAACTGTTATGGCCTGTGAAAAAGACAATGTGGTGCTTAATAATGTTGTTAATGCAACTGCTGCCACTACACCTGGTGCTACGAGTTCAAATATGTGCCGCTCAACTTGTATTCCAGGTAGTAGTTTAAAAATTGATCGTTTGTTATTAGGTTTTGATGCGAATGGAACAGATGGTTTATGGGCAGGTCGTACCGATAGTCCTGGTGGCACGGTGCATACAAAACCTTGGGAGAGCAGGCAAATATGGGCCGCTACTTCTAATTCATCGGTGCAGTTAGGTCGCTACACCGGTACTCAGGCCATTCCAATTGTTTCTCAGCAACCACGCTATTTAATAGAAGGTTTTATCGATTCAGAGAAAAATTTGCTATTTCGTATTACTGCAAAAGGTTGGGGTCGTAACAACACTACCGAAGTCACTTTGCAACAAACTTACCGACCATAAGGAGTCGAAAGATGTTTAAAAAATTATTTCAAGCACACTCGTTCATTAAAGCACTTTTAGCTATTGTTTTGGGCTCTAGTTTATCTTTAAATGTATTAGCCGATGGTGCAACTGATACCGTAGGTTATAGTACTTTTCAGGCCGTCGTGACTGCTGGTTCGGTCGATACGGTAGGTAGCCCTACTTCTTATCGTGCTGGAGATACGATTCAATGGACGGGTGTGTATTCGGCTCCTGTCATTGAATATCCTCAGTGGAAAGAGCATACTATTTTATTTCCGGGTGGCCAGCCTTATGTGGCTGGGCAAACGAAAGCTATGTATGGCTACAGCACTACTTATAAAGTAAATGGTGGTTGGACCACTGCAGAGCCTGCTAATGGTGCATTAATTGAGGGCGTGAAGTTTAACTATAAACCCAAAGAAAGTATCTTAACCTCACCGCCATCACCCAATGTGTTTTTCAGTGGCGGTGGAGATGGCTTTGAAGTTATACCTTATCAGGGTAAGTTATATGTAGTGAATCACCACAGTTCTGTATCGCAACTCAAATGTTTTGATGCAGTCACAGGACAAGCCTGTGTTGGATGGGCTGGGGGTAAAACTTTAGATACCGAGATCCTGAAGTATAAAACTGTTCAGGCTCCAATGAGTTCTTTGAATCGCGAAAATGGGAACTTATGGTTTGTTTCTTCTTATCATGATCCTAGGGATGGAAAAGTACATAATGGATTTGTTTGCTACAATTTATTGGTAATTTCACATTGTGGATTCGTTGAGGTAGATAGTTATGTTTCGAGTTACAATAATTTTGTAAACTCGCCTTATTACTTTATGGCGTATACGTCATTAGCCCCAGTGGGAACGAAGCTGTTTTCGATATCTAATCAGGGTAATTTAGGTTGTGTCGATTCATCTACAGGTCAGGCTTGTGTTTTGAGTAAACCAGGCCCCTATAAATTGCCACCACAATTACAAAACATTCGTCAACAACTCTTGGTTCATATTCCAGTTACGGTAGCCGGTACAAAAATTTTGTTTATGTACCGATACTACATGTATTGTATTGACTCTGTTTCAGGCGATGCATGTAGTGGGACTTGGCCAGCTTATGTTGTTAGACAAGGGGGAGAAACTTATGGGCCTCGATTGGTTTTAACTAGTGATGGAACTCCAAAGGCTGCTTGTATGGGTTATGGTCCCACTAATCAAAATACAATGACCCGTTTGTGTTTTGATTTGACTGGAGCACCTTATACATTGACAGCAGTTGAGGCCCAAATGAGCAACCATAGGCCATTATCGAATAAAACATGGGATTCTGTAGTTCGTGAGTTGTCGTACAAAACCAGAACATTTAATTTTGATCACAACGACTATATACAGTGCTTTGACTTTGCTCTAGGTACCAACTGCCCTAACTTTCCAAAGGGTAATGCAGCGTATAAATACAACTATACGCTAATCCCCGATCCTGAGCGGTATGATTGTTTATGGTCAAATGGTGACTCTGGTTTTGCTTATAGTATTGATGCGATGGGTGCTTCTAAGTGCAGTGGTTCGCCCAATCCACCCATGACTTTAATTTCTAAACCACGTACGGCGTATTTGTGTACAGATGGTACACCGCCTGCTCCTAAATGGCGATCGATTGCACTCAGTGCAGACGCTGGTATAACAGTAACAGCTAAAATTTATAATGCTATTACCACTAACTTAATATCTACTCGTACCATTCCTGTAGGACAAAGAACAGTTAGTATTGCTGATATCCCTTTTGAAACTCACCCCGAGTTAAAAGTGGAGTTAACTTTAAGTGGTCAAACAGGCAATGAAAAAGCTATAGCTGCTGATATTGTTTGGGATGGCCCTGAACAGCAGTTTTGTGCCAAAACAAAACCAAGTTCACAAACCTGTTTGGCATCTGCAGATTGGTTTGGTAGCAGTGGTTTGGTGGGCAATGTCACTCCTAACTATTCAAAAGCAATTAATGGAAAAGGCTTATCTTTGTCTGTATTGTTAGATGGTTTTAATATTGCAGCTGCAGTTTCTTCAATTAGAAATGAAGATAAGCCTTTAGTTTTCCATGCTCGCTTTGACGAAAAAACCTTATCTGGAGAAATGCGGGTATCTAGGTTAAATACAACTACAGGTTTACCTGGTCCCACTTTGGTGACGGCTAGTCAAGTCATGTCAGATGCAAGCTCAAGAGTTTTATTAACACAAAGGGCCAATGGAAAATCGATTGATATGACTTGGAATAATTTGAGCGATGATCTCAAAGCTAAGCTCAACAAAAAGTTATCTGGATTTATCGATAATAAAGGCGAGGCGAGACTTAATTATTTAAGAGGTAGTAACGCAGATGAGGGTGGTACCACAGGTTTAAGAGTAAGGAGTCTTGAATCAAGAAAATTAGGTATGGTGGTGAGTTCGGGTACTGTTTATTTACCACCCCGTGGTTTAGCAGGTTATTCTGAAATACAACAGCCAGGTTATGCTGATTTTGTTAAAACACCACCCCGTAAAAATGGCATGGTATTTTTAGCGTCTAATGACGGGTTTGTGCATGGTTTTAAGGTGGTTGATAAAGATTCCAACGTCACACTATCGCATCAGTTTGGTTATATGCCTAGACGTATTTTGAGCGAAATGGTACGCTACACCGACAACAGTAATAGTTCTTTACGTAGTCAACCTTATTTTAATGACAACACTCCTATGATTGCGGATGTGAAGTTAGATACAGGTTTTGCAACGGTATTAGTGAATACTTTTGGTCGTGGAGCGCAAGGCTTCGCCGCTTTAGATGTTACAAAAGCGGATACCGTTACTGCAGCAACCGATAACTTAGTGATTCGGGAGTTTACTCAAAATGATGACTTAGATATGGGGTATATCGTCTCCCAACCAGCAGTTGATGATAGTAATTACTCCACACAAATAGTTCAAGTCTTGAATAATGGTGTGAAGCGTCCTGCCGTCATAGTAGGTAATGGCATTGAAAGTCGCAATGCCAGAGCTGCTTTGTTTGTGGTTTATTTGGATGCTACAGGTGGTTACGATAAACTGATTTTACCGGGAGTTAATAATGGATTGTCCACACCTAGGGTAATTGATGTAGATGCTAACGGTATTGCTGATTTAGTTTATGTTGGTGATTTATTGGGTAATTTATGGTCGGTTAACATTTCGAATACCAAAAAACTGAGTGAAGTCACTGCAGCTAATTTTGACTCTTCAAAATCAATTGTTTATAAATTGTTTGCGGCCAATGCACCCATAGTAAGTGCACCATTGGCTAAACGATTTGAACCAACTGGTGTGAGTTGTGCCAAATGTTATATGGTAAATTTTGCGACAGGAAAGCCATCAGTAAGTCCTTTAATCTATGACTTTAACCCCGGTCAACATGCTGCATATGGTGTGTTAGATAAAAACAATTTAACTACTGTTAATATTTCTACTTTAGTAGAGCAAACTATCCTAGCGACCATTGATAACAAAGTGGTGGTAAGTACTACACCTGTTAATTATGGAGCTGGTGATAATGGTAATAAAAATGGTTGGTTTTTTAAATTGCGTCCGGGTGAAATGGTAGTAGCTAATCCTAAATACCGCCCAGGTGGCTCTATGTTGTTCTTTAGTTTGTCACCACCAAGCAGTACAGGTACAACCTGTACTGCAAGAGGTGGCTTTACTTATAATTTAATAGCTACCTCTGGGTCACCTACTAAACGTAGCTTTGATACCAATAACGATGGTCTAATTAATAGTGCCGATCTTGTTGATTTTGGTGGTAAAAAGAATTACCCAGGTGGTGAAGCAAGCGAAGGCATCATGGGAAATGTACAAACTACAAGTAGTTCAGGAGCTACGACAGAGTCCACAGTCAGTCCAACTGGTAAAAGAGAGTTGATTGGCAGCTTGTTAAATGCACCTCGCCGCATCAATTGGCAAGAGCTCGATAATCGTTGATTGGTTAAAGGTTTAAAATGAAACAAACTCAAAAAGGTTTTACCTTAATTGAACTGATGATCTCGTTGGCAATCGTGGCCATTTTGGTTGCCATCGCTTATCCTGCCTATAATGATTATGTCATCAGATCACAACGAGCAGACGCTAAACGCGCTTTGGTGACTGCTTCGCAGTTTTTAGAGCGTAGGTATTCGACTCAAAATACTTATTTGACCAGTTTGACATCACCTACTCCTTTTGCTTTACCTACAGACATGACTTGTGCGCCACAATGTGGAGTCGGACAAACTCATACTATTGCTTATTCGACTCTAACACCGCCAACACAAAATACTTTTGTGTTGGTAGCAACTGCAATAGGGGGGCAATTAGCGGGTGAGACTCGTTTAAATGGATGTATATCTTTTACACTAGACAACTTTGGTCAAAAAAGAGCTTATTCAGATGCTGCTACTAGCACATTAAATCAGAGGTGTTGGTAGTCGGTAGAATAATTCATTTGCCAACAAAAAAGCCATACATTTTTGTATGGCTTTTCTATTTTGAGGGGTATTTAAAAAACTTCTTGCTCGCTTAAATAACGCCATTGCCCTAAAGGTAAATGACCTAAAACGACTCGGCCAATACGTACTCGTTTAAGACCGACCACATGAAGCCCTACTAACTCGCACATACGCCTAATTTGACGTTTTTTGCCTTCAGTTAAGACAAATTTTAATTGTTCAGGGTTAATCCAATCCACTTTTGCTGGTCTTAACGCATGGCCGTCAAGGCTTAAACCATGTCTTAACTTGGCTAACAAATGAGGCGGAAATTGAGCTTGAATATTCTCAGTGATGAGTTGGCCAGCATAAGGTCCATCGACTTGTCTAATACTGACCCTGACTAAATACTCTTTTTCGATGTGTGAGTTTTCTCCAATAATTTGACGTGCTACGCGTCCATCTTGGGTTAAAACCAATAAACCAGTGGAGTCAATATCCAGCCTGCCAGCGGGGGCTAAACCCATTAAGTTGTGATGAGAAAATCGTCTTGGACTTAAATCTTCAGTCCATTGGGAGTCGGCATTAATTAAAGCAGCAGCCGGAGTGTAACCATCTTCAGCTTGCCCACTTACATAAGAAATAGGCTTGTGGATAAGAATGGTGACTTTTTCTTGTTGCGCTTCCTGAGCACCTCGGTGGGTTTGGATATGGTCAGAAACTACTACCGTTTGCCCCATGACTGCCACAGTACCATTGACCTTGACCCAGCCTCTTGCAATCCAATCATCGGCTTCTCGGCGAGAGCAAAGGCCTAGTTCGGACATCCTTTTGTTTAAACGGATTGGACCGTCAGAACTAGCTGGGCGGCTGAAATGATCGGGCTGAGCATAAGCGGCTGTACTTGTTCTGGTTCTGTCGTTGGGCATAGAGGATGGCTGGGGCCGAGTCGAATAATTTCTAGCCTGCGTAGGTCTTGACTCAGAGACTTGCGGTGTTCGCCTAGGATAGTTGGATTCACGACTGGTGTAGCCAGTACCAGGGCTAGAAGTGTTATTTGGATACAATCTATCTTGAAGCCTATTGTCTTCTCTGGGGCGAGCATTTTCACCCCCACTATTGTCAAAATTCGATCGGCCAGCTGCAGCAAACGGTGGTCTTGAATTGGCATCAAAATCACGCGGTCGATTGTTCGTGTTAGAACGTGTTGGCTGAGTCGATGAAGGTGATTGACCACTTAAGGGGCTTGGTGCAAAACGAGTGGGCTCAAATCCCGAGTCGGTGTTTCTTGTTCTGGGCTCAAAATGAGTGGGATTGCGCCGCTCCGATGGTCCGCGATTCTGATGGTCTGACGGTTGGCGGTCAGAAAAACGATTGGAGTTGGGATTGAAGGGCAATTTGGCCATAATGAAATTCTTTTGAAAAAACGTTGGATGTGTAAAAACGCTTGTGCACATCTAATGAGAGTAGAGACTCAATCGTTGGACAAAATTCCCTTACCCTTAGCTAAAGCCTCTAAATTGAGCACCCTAACACCACCATATTCCACACGAATATAGCCTAGTGATTGTAAATGGGTAAGGGCCACATTCACTCTTTGGCGAGACAAGCCCACTAAATAAGCCAATTCTTGTTGAGTAATTCTTAATAAATCACCCACTCCAGGATAAAGAATTGGATTAAAGAAAGCAGCCAAACTTCTAGCCACCCTTAAATCAGGATTATTGAGTCTATCGGTTTCTAGTGCCACAATAAACTGACCTAAACGTTCGTTGATTTGATTCATCACAAAACGATTAAATGCTAAAGAGTGATCAAGTAACCACTGAAAAGTTTCAATTGGCAATCCTGCCACAGTACTTTTACGTAAGGCTTGAATATTGTAGCGGTATGGCTCATTTTTTATGGCGGTACCCTCACCAAACCAAGCGCCAGGAGGTATACCTACAAAAGTCATGCTTTGACCGTCTGGGCGATCGTTGCTCATTTTGAGTAATCCGTCAATTACACCAAACCAATAAGTCACCGGTTTACCAATTCGGCAAACTAAATCACCAGGTAAAGCATCGCCTATTTTTAAATCGGCTTCGGCGCGTAACCTTGCACTAGGTTCTAAACCTGCTAACCAAGGAATAGCATTTAACTCACGATTACTAGGGTTTCGTCTGCGGTGATGTAGTGATAAGTCATTCGTCATAGTCAGCCATCCGTCAGGTAAAGATCAAAACTGAAAAATTACAAGAAAAATAAGGGAAAGTCCTAGTCTCTCTTACCCTAGATTGTCGTCCAAAGGACATGTTAACGTCAAATTAAATCCTATATTTAACACAAGGCAACAGCTTAATGAAAAAATCAAGCTGTAGTTACCATTTGATTACGTACTAAAAAGGTTGTTAAAGTGCAAACGACATTTCCCCAGCTTTTGCTTTCGCATGCTGTATCGCGTCCACAAGAGCCCGCCATGCGCGAAAAAGAATACGGTATTTGGCAAACCACTACTTGGTCAGCAATGGCAGAATTGGTTCAAAATTTAGCCGCAGGCCTTCATCAAGCAGGATTACGTCGCGATGACCACATGATTGTAGTGGGTGCCAATCGCCCACGACTTTATGCGACTATGTTGGCAGTGCAGTCCATAGGTGCTGTGCCAATTCCTTTGTATCAAGATGCCGCTGCTACGGAATGTGTTTTTCCCATTAATAATGCCGACGTGAAATTTGCTTTTGCAGAAGACCAAGAGCAGGTGGATAAATTATTAGAAGTACGTGAGCAATGTCCACAATTAGCCCATATTTATTTCGACGATCCAAAAGGCTTGCGTAATTATGAAGAGCCAGGATTATTATCTTTAGATGGCTTAATAGCAGC
>JALQUL010000216.1 GCA_023260735.1 Limnohabitans sp.
ATACTGGCCCAAGGTAGTCCAAGTTTTTTGTCCATTAACTAAATAATGATCATCAAAACGCTCGGCTTTGGTTTTAACTGAGGCTAAATCAGAACCCGAACCAGGTTCGCTGTAACCCTGACTCCACCAAACTTCCCCACTGGCAATACCAGGTAAAAAACGTTGTTGTTGCTCGGAATTTCCAAAAGCCATAATGACAGGAGCCACCATGACGGGGCCAAACGGAACTACTCTTGGGGCACCCGCTAGAGCACATTCCTCTTCGAACAAATGACGCTGTATGGCATTCCAGCCAGGACCACCAAACTCTTGAGGCCAGCCATAACCGAGCCATCCTTTTTGACCTAAAATTTTGGCCCAAGTTTGCATATCATCTCGGGTAAGGCGTAGTGCATTGTGCACTTTGTGTGAAATTGAGGTAGGTAGATTTTCTTTCACCCACTGTCTCACTTCTTGTCTAAACGATTGTTCTTCTTCAGTAAAAGCCAAATCCATAAAAAGACTCCTGGTAAAAATGCAAAACATTCGCAATGTCTGATTTTTACCATAAAGACTTTCAAGCTAGTGTCGAAATGGGGACACCAATAACCGCCAAGTAATTAGCAATTAGCAATTACTAGGTGTTGAGGGAGGGATGGACATGAATTTAGACTTTTAGCTTTTGTGCAGCCTGACCCCAAAAAGGCAGTTGATCGTGATCAGTTAAATCTACTTTGAGTGGGGTAATTGAAATATGACCTTGAATCGTGGCATGAAAATCTGTGCCATCGGCATCATCTTTGACTGGCCCAGCAGCCCCAATCCAGTACATGGTTTCACCAAATGGATTGACTTGACTTAATACCGGTTCTGCTGGATGACGACGACCTAATCGGCAGACTTTGATAGGTTTTAATTCGTCAAGAGGTAAATTGGGAATATTCACATTCAGCAACCAAGGGGCAGTTTGAATCATGCCGGCATCTCGTATGTTGGCAACTAATTTTTGCGCACTAAGCGCCGCTGCATCTAAGTGCTCCCAACCCTTTTTAACTTGAGAAAATGCAATCGCAGGAATACCCATTAAATAGCCTTCCATAGCGGCTCCTACTGTACCCGAATAAATGGTATCGTCCCCCATATTAGCACCGTTATTAATCCCTGAAACAATAAGATCGGGCTTGTAACCTAATAAACCTGTTAAGGCAATATGCACACAATCGGCGGGAGTACCATTCACATATCGAAAACCATTGGCTGCAGTTCTAACAGAAAGAGGGGTAGAAAGAGTTAAAGCGTTGGATTTTGCACTATTGTTGAGCTCAGGAGCAATCACCTCCACCTCACCTAAGGCTTGCATGGCGTGATATAAGGCTACAATACCCTCTGCTTGGTAACCGTCATCGTTGGAAATTAATATTTTCATTTAAAAGTCTTCCTTGGTAGTGAGCAGTGATTGTTTAAAAATTAGGATTCAAAACTCAATAGAATTAAACCACAGCTTTTGGAAGCTGCAATAAAACTCAATGGCACTCAATGGCACTCAATGGCATACAGCATGGTGCCAATAGAAATGCAGTTTTAGCAAGATTTTAATTTTCATATTCATTATTATGATTGAAAAACCAGTCAAATAGACTACCAATGACCATCCAAGCCCGTACCACTCATGCGGTTAAGTGTTTTGCGATAGGAGCCTTAAACAGTATCCTTAGCTACTAATAGACAAAAAACCTTCTCTTTTTATAGACTTTTTAGTCTTGACTTTTTTTATATGCAATCTATTGTTATTTTAATTTCGGGTTCTGGTAGCAATATGGCTGCCATTGTTAAGGCTGCTCAAATACAAAATTGGGAACAAAAATATCAAGCCAAAATTACGGCGGTTATTGCAAATCGGCCAGATGCAAAAGGCTTAAGTATTGCCAAAGCCGCTGGTATTGAAACCCAAGTCGTCGATCATAAAAAATACCCCGACCGCACCGATTTTGAAACCGAATTAACTAAGGTGATTCAAATCTATCAACCTAGCCTTATTGTGCTAGCTGGTTTTATGCGAATTTTAAGTGGTGCATTTACTCAACAATTCCCAGAAAAAATTATTAATATTCACCCCTCATTATTACCCGCATTTACTGGACTACACACCCATGAAAGAGCGCTACAAATGGGATGTAAATTTGCCGGCGCTACTGTGCACTGGGTCATTGAGGAGCTAGATGCTGGCAGTATTATTGATCAAGCGATGGTTCCAGTTTTGCCAGGTGATACAGCAGAAAAATTAGCTGCCAGAGTATTGACTCAAGAACACCTTTTATATCCTCGTGTGATTGCCCAAATTTTATCTCACCACAATAGTTAAAGAAAAACTATTGATTGCAAACTTGCCATTCAATTACTTTTTTTACCACTTTATTCATTTTATACAAAGACCTGCCGCCACTGGTTGAGTCTATTTTAATAGGTATCATGACTGCTTGTTTCAATTGAAGCGGCAGTTTTCTTAACAGCACTTCATTTTTTAATATGCATCCAAAAGTCTTTCTAGAAACTGCTACCGAATTGACGCGTTTAGCGCTTCAATTTGATCAAGCACTTGACCATTTAATTAGCACTTATTTTGCCGAGAATGGTCGCTGTGGTTCTCGCGAACGTGCCAGCTTAAGCTCGGTAGTTTATGGCGTGATGCGACAAAAATTATTCTTCGAATATTTAGCGCAAACCGGCGAGGGTTCAATAGCGCGGCGCTTAGCTATTTTGTCTTATGCATTTGGTCAACAAGCAGATGCCCAAAATGCAGTGGTCAACACAGAAATAGATGCATCATCCAATCACACTCCATTTGTTTGGCGTGATTATTTAAATGCCGCCTTAAGCGATACCGAACAAGCTTGGCTTAGTGAATCACTTGCCACTGAAGTCAAAAATTTAGATATTCAGTATCAACATAATTTACCCGAGTGGTTGGTTGAAATTATTCAACAACAATTGGGCATGGATGTTAGCTCTGATACCTTTATTAGTTTTATAAATAGCCTGCATCAAAATGCTAGCCTTGATTTAAGAGTCAATACTTTTAAATCCAAAAGACCCGCTGTATTGAAGTTATTAAAAGAGCAAGGACTTGAAGCAAGCCTCACCCCTTACAGTCCTTGGGGCCTACGACTAGAGCAAAAACGAGGCCTGTCTCAGCTACCCATTTTCAACCAAGGTTTATTAGAAGTACAAGATGAAGGTTCACAGTTACTCGCCTTGGCTCTTGATGCGAAACGTGGCGAAACAGTGGTTGATTTTTGTGCAGGAGGCGGAGGTAAAACTTTAGCCCTAGGTGCCATGATGAGAAACACTGGCAGATTATATGCGTTTGATACGTCTGCCCATCGCTTGGAAGGACTTCAACCACGTATGGCAAGAAGTGGCCTAAATAATATCCACACCATGGTGATTAATAACGAAAAAGATGCCCGCATTCAAAGAATGTGGGGCAAAGTGGACCGAGTATTAGTAGATGCCCCCTGTACCGGCTTGGGTACTTTAAGGCGTAATCCCGCTCTTAAATGGCGAGTCAAACCCAAATCAGTGGAACAAATGGTGCAGCTTCAAAGTGCCATTTTAAGAAGTGCTGCCCAATTATTAAAACCAGGTGGACGTTTAATTTATGCTACATGCAGTTTATTACCGCAAGAAAACGAAGAAGTAGCACAAGCCTTTAGTCAAGAATTTAAACACGAGTTTGAGGCTTTGCCTATGCATACTTTGTTGGCAAAACCAGTAGGCGAATTGGCCCATCACTTATGTACACCCCACACTGGTCTGTATTTAAGACTATGGCCACATTTGCATCATACCGATGGTTTTTTTGCTGCTAGTTGGACTAAAAAATAATTTTTAAAAAGGTGAATTAGGAATGAATTCCGATTTAATTGTTGATGCCAAAGGACTTAATTGCCCACTCCCCATTCTCAGAGCTAAAAAAGCTTTGTCGGGTATGCAAAGTGGCCAAATTTTAGAAGTCATTGCTACAGACCCTAGCTCTGAAAGAGATTTTCAAGATTTTTGTCGGCAAACTGGTAACACGCTACTTCAACAAGAAAAAAATGGCCCTGAAATTAGGCACTGGATGAAAAGACGCTAAAGCAGGTAGCACATTAATTTTGCCAGTAACACGAAAAATATGACCAATTAATAAAGAAGTTTTTGACTCCACAGCTGCCTACTGAATGAGTGCAGCTGCGGAAGGATTATTAGGTGGTTTCTGCTAGCTTTAGCTCTTGTTATGGCTAAAAAAGCAAATAGCATCTCAATATTCCGCCAAAAGGGATGTAATAAAGGCTAGTTATGCATTTAAAATTTGCAAAATTAACTCCACTCTCGCTTTAGTAAAAGATAACTCTATTACCTCATATTCAGCTTGTTTTTGATGGCCGACCACTTGGCCTAAAGCACATCTTGAACAAAGGCCTACCCGAATTCCTTGGGTTATTGCTAAATCCAGCTGTAGAGCTAAATCATTCGATAGGGTACCATTACCAGTGCCAGCCACTATTAAGCCAGCCAGGTCCATTTTTTGGGCTAACAAGGCCTGCACCACTGCGCCATCACAAGCAGCATAATTCATCACCATTTCAACTCTAGGCCAATGCATATGCGAATTGGCATCAAGAATTTTTTGAGTGGCCCTGTACAGTATTGCTTGTGATGCGGGCCATGCTCTAAGTTGCCTAATATGCCCTTCTTCTATCCATGCTAACACACCATTGTCACGGCTAGAAAAAGCATTGGTTCGGTAGGGATGATCTTTTTGCACATCTTGTGCACTATGCACTGCTCCATCGCACACTACCATCACGCAATTTGCCGATGAGTGTCTCGCCATTAAAATCGCATCACGCATATTTTGTGGACCATCAGGATTCATAGCCGATGCAGGCCGCATGGCACATGTTAAAACAATCGGCTTATTGGCACTTATTGTGCGATGTAAAAAATAAGCCGTTTCTTCTAAAGTATCGGTGCCGTGGGTAATGACTATCCCCATCACATCGGGCTGGGTATTGTAAAAATCAAGCCGTTGTAGCAACTGTTGCCACACTACAAAACTCATGTCTTTGCTGTCTAATTGGGCAACTTGTTCAGTCACTAATTCGATTTTATTATTTTGCAAACTTTCAACAAAGCCAGCCCCCAATCCAGCTAATAAGTCTGCTACAGAAACTTGACCGGCTTGATAATTAACGTTGTCAGTTGTGTTTTCGGCGAGACCAGCAATTGTGCCCCCCATTCCTAAAATAACAACTTTTTTGATGCTTTTTTGATTTTTCTCTTGCATAGAAATAAAAACTGGTTAAAAATACAGACACTGGATGAAAAAACAGTAATAAAATTTAATTTATGGGGGATTTTAATTTATAAAAACATACTCATAGCTCAAAATATTTTTTTAAATAATAATAAAAGCGTACTTTAAAAATTGAAATCTAACTTCACTCTTTCAATATTTGTTGTTTTGTCATTAATTTGTTTTTCCTTTACATAAAGTTGCCACCATGAAAGATATCACACAAGCTATTAAACTCACCCCTAGGCAAAAGGAAATTCTTGACTATATTAGCACTATGCTTAATACACATGGTTTTCCACCCACAAGGGCAGAAATTGCCACTCAGTTTCATTTTAAATCTCCTAATGCCTCAGAGGCTCACTTGCGTGCCCTTGCTCGAAAAGGAGCCATTGAACTTTTAAATGGAACGTCTCGTGGTATTAAAGTCAAACTTGAGCAAGCGCAAACTACTCTACACAAAGTAGCTTCTTCCATTCAAGAACTCAACGAACGCATACAACAAATTAATATTCCACTCATTGGTCGTGTGGCTGCAGGTGCTCCCATTTTAGCGGCCGAACATGTCGAACAAAGTTATTGTGTTGAAAGCAATTTATTTTCTTCCCAGCCCGATTATTTGCTTAAAGTTCGTGGCATGAGTATGAAAGATGCGGGTATCATGGACGGTGATTTACTGGCAGTTCAAGCTACCAAAGATGCAAAAAATGGCCAAATTGTAGTCGCTCGTATAGGTGAAGAAGTCACCGTAAAACGTTTTAAACGCACAGGCAATACGATTGAACTTATCCCAGAAAATCCAGACTTTCAAATCATCACTGTTAAACCCGGTGACCCCTTCGAAATTGAAGGGCTAGCAGTTGGATTAATCCGTAATACATTTTTTATGTAGTTAGCCTGGGGGTAAAAATTATTCCTTCATTTTTTTGCTGTTGCGTGGGTTACTTTGGTTTTTGATTTCAAATTCAGCAATATTGGCAAAATTTATTTTTTAATTTCAAAAGGAAATTATCATGAGCCGTCATATATACCGTCTTTGTTACACCCAATCCCAAGCTAATCATACTAATTTAAAAGTATTCAAGTTAATTCTTGGGTGGCTTCGTCAATTTTTTGTCAAATCCACTCCAGTCTTAATTTGTATAAAACCCCAATCCCCACAACAGGCTAATGAAACTCATTTTAAGCTCACATCAACAGAATGTACTCCTGCAAAAACCAATCATAGTGCAACGAAGTCACAGCTTCAAAAAGTCCAATCCAATGAACATTCCGAACTTCATTTGAATCATTCCAACAATCCCCTCACTACTTCGCCTCAAGAACTTCACAATCCGTTGCAAGACTTAGGGCAGATACCAGAGCAAACTCAGGGGTTAGGGCTTACTCTAGCTCAAAACAAAAACACCCAAGCTACAGTACCATCCATTAGCTTGCATCCTTTAGTGGAGGCAAGTAAAAAATCCAATTTGCTATTTTTAAAAGTTTATAACGGCCCTATATTTCAAGATAAAAAAGTGCTTGATTGCGCCAATAATCCAGACCAACAAACACCAAGCAGGCAAGCAATTACTTCAAGCACGGTGGTGCGTCAATTCCCGCCACAAGCCAAGCATAAAAATGGTGTTTTTATTAGCGGCAAAATGTCCGATATTTTTGCGCAACTTGACGCTTTAGTAGCTTAACCAACACACTTAAAAGTTAGCACCAATGGTACATTGGAAATTAAGCAACTAAAGTTCTAATAATTAGTTTTACAGTTGTTTTATTAATGGCTATGGCCACCTAATAAACTAATCAAATGGACCAAGGCAATTCCCGAAAACAACCAAATTATTTGAATAATAGTATCTTGAATCGGTAGTTTTTTTTGTAATTGAGGAATTAAATCGGCTAGTGCCACATAAATAAAACTACTAGAAGCTAAGACCAAAATAAAGGGTTGCAAAGCATCTATTGTTTCTAATAAAAAATAACCCAATAAACCACCAATTACCGTCACAGCACCCGACAAACTCACCTTTAACAAAGCAGTTTTGCGACTGTTTTTAGCCGATCTTAAAACCAATAAATCGCCCATATGATGAGGGGTTTCATGTATTAAAACCGATAAGGCAGCTAATATACCTAATTTAAAGTCAGCCATAAAAGCCGAGGCAATTAAAATTCCATCACCAAAACAATGCACGGCATCACCCGTCAAAATTGACCATGCACCCGTGTTTTTTTGTTCTGGTGAGCTTACATTTGCATGATGATAATGATGATGATGGCCTTCTAAACTAGAATGCGAATCAGAGTGCGAATGCGAACCATGTTCATGGCCGTGATGCCATAATTGGGCTTTATCTAATAAAAAGAAAAAAATCACACCTACTAAAAACACGCTTAATAAAGTGTGCGCGTCTTGATCAGACTGAAGCGATTCGGGTAATAAATGTAATAAAGCAGTAGACAACAAGGCACCTGCAGCAAAGCTAAGCATATGGTTGGTGTGTTTTTCAAGAATTCTAAAGCTTAGGGCTGCAGACAACCAAACACTTCCCACTCCGGCCAATAAAGTACCTAAAATAATCGCAATTAAAATCATAAGATTTCCAAATTAGAAGCAACAAATATTAACTCATTCTTCTAAGCTAAAAAAGAGAAATCAAAAAAAGACTGATACATACGCATCAGTCTTTTCACTACACAATACAACTCCCATTATTTCATCTATCTAGCTGACACCTGTAGTACTATATCCAACTCAATGAGACTAAATGGGTGTAATTGATATAAAGCGTGCATTTGTAAAAAGCTTATACACCGTGCTTTTTAAACCAAGCTAAACATTTTGCAAAGCCATCTTTGGCCGCATCTTCCCTGTAGCTCGGTCTGTAATCAGCATGAAATGCGTGGGGTGCATCAGGGTAAATCACAAATTCGGACATTTTTGCAGCAAGGCTACCACCGGCCAAGGCCAACTTCATTTTTTCAACTGTATCGAGGGGAATTCCAGTATCTTTACCACCATAAAGGCCCAATACAGGGGCATTCAATTGGGCTACTTTATCAATTGGATGGCTAGGATTCATAGCGTTGCTTGCACCAACTAAGCGGCCATACCAAGCCACACCAGCTTTGATTTTAGCGTGTGCAGCATATAGCCAAGTAATTCGCCCCCCCCAACAAAAACCTGTAATTGCGACTCTAGAAGTATCACCACCATTTTTTCCAACCCATGCTACTGTTGCGTCTAAGTCTTTAATGACTTGTTCATCTGGAACTTTAGAGACCACTTCGGCAATTAATTTGGCCATTTCAGCATACTGAACTGGATCGCCCTGGCGTTCAAATAAATCGGGAGCAATTGCCATATAACCTTGTTGTGCAAACCGATTAGCAACATCGGTAATATATTCGTGGAGTCCAAAAATTTCTTGGATGACCAAAACAACCGGTAAATTAGTTTTTCCTGCTGGTGCAGCCCTGTAAGCTGATAACTTCACACCGTTAATGTCAATGGTGACCATTCCTACGTTTAAACCCTCAGATGAGGTTTTAATCGCAGTTTGCGCAGCTAATGGTGCGGCCGCTAAGGAATAACCCACCCCTAAACCTAGACTCACTGTTTGTAAAGCTCTTCTACGGCTTAAACCTGTGTGAGAAATTGAATCTGCAACTATTAAATTTTCGCTCGACATAAAACGTCTCCTTGTTGTAAATAAACTATGAGCCACGATTGACGATACACCAATACCCAAAATGAAAACAAAAAATTAAAAAAAACCACTAATTTGAATACTATTTGGACTTTAGCTGATTTTTTTCAAAAGTTTACAACTGAGATGTAAAGTGTTACTTAATAATTCTTGATATGATGGATACTAATTGTTAAAAAAATTGCGTTTACCAATCTTTTACGGAAGATCAGTTGATTCATCAACACAATCTCATGTTTTAACAGTCACACCATTAATATTACAGGAATAGATGATTGATTCTCAACTTTATTATTTTCATGCACAAAGTTATTCAGGTCAATTTACCCCAATTTAAATAACTGCTTGATTTTTGTTGGTGTATTGTAAAAAAGCAATTTTGAATTGAAAACAATAAAGGTAACAATGGAATGCTTGATTTCAAAATGAAAATAAATATGATTCATCGCTTTCTTATTTTGCTTGCCTGTGCATTTTCTATTGGTATTTTAAATGCACAGCCCCTAATTACTACTGGGTTCAATAAAAACTCCACCGACCCTGGTTGGATTGCAGCAGGTCCAGCACACCTTACAAGCCAAGTCATTGATCCAATTGATAATGGTTGGCTACGCTTATCAGACACCACCCCTAACAGCCTTAGCAGTGTACTCAATCATACTGGCGGAATTTCCCCCAAAGATGGCTTGTCTATTCGATTCGACCTAGCCTCGTGGAAGTGGGAAATAAGTAATCAATTTGGCATGAGCTTTTTTTTATATGATGCCAAACTAGATATGACGGGTGCCATAGGTAAAGAAGGACTGGGTTATTGCAAAGGTGTTGGGGCTTATTTAGGTCTAGGATTTGATGCCTACGGTTCATTTTCGTCAGCCACTAATTGTGGTGAGCCCGTGACCAACCAACCCTTTGGTGTGGCTATTCGAGGACCACACAATGTGGCAAACGCACTATTGGCCAAAACTATTTTCCCTGCTGATTTTCAAAGTCGAGCAAGCCAGCAAAGGCCCTACCCCAAGGAGGTACAACTAGATTTAATTCCTAAAAAAAATGGCGTGGGATATGCTGTTACGCTCAAGCTGAAAGATAGTTTTAGCAATGAAATAAAAACCATTTTTGAAAAAATAGATTTTCCGTATGCAGCCCCACCTTTGTTAAGAGTAGGTTTTGCTGCCACCTTAGGTAACGCTAAGGCAACCCAAGAAATAAAAAATCTAACAATCAGCAAGTTAGTGACTGCCAATATCAGCATAAAAGTCACTCCTAGTTTTCAAAATGCAACGATTGAAAAAAATAAACCAAGCACTTTCAGCTTGCAATTTCAATCAATGGACTCCAATACCCAAAAATTAAGTCAGGCATTTAGTTATCAATTGCCTAAAGGGCTTGTATTGGCTCAACCACTTAATTTAGGTGGTACTTGTTTTGGCACAATTACTGGAGGCTTAAAAAATACCAGCCTTGAAGTGGAGGCTGGCTTATTGTTCAGGTCTAGCCCATGCACCATTGTTTTTAATGTGACATCTACCACTCCTGGTATCTATAAAACAAGAATCGAGCAAGGCGAACTCAAAACATCTACTGGAGTGAATGACACCAGTGCAGAAGCAGTATTAGTGGTGAAGTAAGGTGTGAAAAGCTAGGTTTTAATCATCTAGCCCAATATATTTGAGCTTTTAAAAAAACTTTAATGCCACTGGGTGTTTGTCACACCCAAATGATTTTGAAACCAATTCAATAAAAATGTACATTCAATAACAAAAAAGCCCTTGTAGTCTTCTACAAGGGCTTGATGTGTATGGTAGGACGTACAAGATTCGAACTTGTGACCAACGGATTAAAAGTCCGCTGCTCTACCAACTGAGCTAACGTCCCACTCTTCTCAGCATTGCTGCTGAGCCTTGAATTATAGCGTGATTTTTCAGGCTTTCCGGGCCTTGACCAACATATTCATCACTTCTGTGGCGGC
>JALQUL010000250.1 GCA_023260735.1 Limnohabitans sp.
TAAGGGTTTTAGGACCCACTACCCTCACCTCGGCACAACCTAAAGTGGTAAGGGCATGAATGTCTGATCTTGCAACCCTTGAGTGCAAAACGTCTCCCACAATGGCAACAGTTAAGTTGGCAAAATCTTTTTTGTAATGCCGAATGGTGTACATGTCTAACAAAGCCTGGGTAGGGTGAGCATGACGACCGTCTCCCGCGTTCACCACATGGACATGAGGGGCAACATGCTGAGCGATTAAATAGGGAGCACCTGATTCGCTGTGACGCACTACAAACACGTCTGCTGCCATCGCACTTAAGTTGTCAATGGTATCTAATAATGACTCACCTTTTGAAGTAGATGAACGACCAATATCAAGGTTAATGACATCGGCACTTAATCGAGTCGCTGCAATTTCAAAGGTGGTACGAGTACGGGTAGAGTTTTCAAAAAACAAATTAAAAACACTTTTTCCACGTAGCAAAGGTACTTTTTTAACTTCCCGATTATTCACACTGGCAAAACTAGCGGCAGTGTCTAAAATTTGCGTCAATATGGCTTTAGGTAAACCTTCAATTGACAACAAATGTTGCAATTCTCCATTGGAGTTGAGTTGGGGGTTGCGCTTATAGAGCATATTTAAAACTCATTAATATTGAAAAAATAGGCTATTAGATTAAAAATTAGCCCCAGTTCTTGGGGCTATTAAAAAAGAAAAACTAAACTAAAACTTCTTGCGACTGAAGAGTTGCAGGGCTCAAATATTCGAAATCAAACTTTCCAGAGGTATTTTGAATAAGCGTGAGTGAACCGCTTAAACGGTCATTATCATTGAGTCTTACACCTGATACATCGGCTGTAATTGGTAATTGTTTTTCGTTTCTATCGACTAGTACTGCCAAACGAATTCTTGCAGGCCTACCAAAATCGAATAATTCATTAATGATGGCTCTAACGGTGCGTCCGGTATAGAGTACATCATCAATTAACAAGATATCGGCACCATTCACCTCGAAGGGTAAGTGGGTAGCTTGTGCTTTAGACATGCCTCTTATTTTATAGTCATCACGATGCATAGATGAAGAAATTGTGCCCATAGGATTGGCCAAAGACAATTCTTGTTGCATTCTTTTAGCGATTAAAACCCCTTTAGATTGCACACCTACCAAACAGGTATTGGGCTGTAATAAAGCCTGAATTTGCTCCACTAACTGTTGATAGTTTTGCTCCGCATTTAAAACACTGGGTAAGGTTTGGCTCATGCTTGAATACTTCTTAAAAATTGTTCCAAAATAATACACGCAGCACCACCATCAGGGTCTTTAGCACCTTGGGCAGTGGCCTCTACGGTAGAGTAACGTTCATCGACTTCAAAAATAGTTAATCCACATCTGGCATATAACTGCCGACCAAATTTTTTA
>JALQUL010000281.1 GCA_023260735.1 Limnohabitans sp.
GGCGTACCCGTAGAGCGCGATCCGATCCGGGCGAAGGCTGTTGACCTGTTGCAGCGTGCGGGCAAAAGACTCAGGTGTCTGCATCGGCAGGCCATAGATCAAGTCCAGGTTGATCGAATCAAACCCATTTGTACAGCCGCTAAAGGGTTTTCAAGCGACTGGCGGTTATTACCATCGTACCGATTAGCACCTAACCATTCTTTTTCAGCACCCCAGTAAATATCTTTTTCAGGGTGCCAAATATCTTCACGACCAAAACTAAAACCGTAGGTTTTCAAACCCATGCTTTCATAGGCAACCGTACCAGCTAAAACGATGAGGTCGGCCCAACTAATTTTATTACCGTATTTCTTTTTAATAGGCCACAACAAACGACGTGCTTTGTCGAGATTTGCATTATCTGGCCATGAGTTAAGCGGGGCAAAACGTTGGTTACCAGTACTAGCACCGCCTCTGCCATCGGCAATGCGATAAGTGCCAGCGGCATGCCATGCCATTCGAATCATGAGGCCACCGTAATGTCCCCAATCTGCAGGCCACCAGTCTTGGCTGTCGGTCATTAAAGCCACCACATCGTTTTTAAGTGCTTGCACGTCTAAGGTTTGAAGCTCTGCGCGGTAATCAAAACTCTTTAAAGGATTGGTTTTGCTATCGTGCTGATGCAGAATATCAAGATTAAGCGCATTGGGCCACCAAGCCATATTGCTGGTATTGGCATTAGCTTTGGTGTTGCCACCATGCATAACAGGGCATTTTCCTTGGTCAGACATATAAAACTCCTTTGTTTGAGTGAGCTTGTAGTCTAAATCTATTGGTGTAAACAGTGTAATTGTATTTTTTTATTTAGAATATAGCCTAAGACTATGAAAGCACTAGTCACAAAGTTAAGAATAAAATGAATTAGTTAATTGTCGTATTGGTATTTTTAGCTTCAAATTAAACATTCATACTAAAAGGAAACAAATGGGAATTCTTTCTGGTTTATTAGGTAATGCTGGTGTTGTGACTCCCGAAAAATTAGCAGCCGATTACGGTAAATTACTCATACAAGGCGAGACGATTGAAGTGGGCTTTGTGGTGATTCGTGACACCTTTATATTTACCAATAAGCGATTAATTTTGGTGGACATTCAAGGTTTAACTGGTAGCAAAATTGACTACTTAAGTATTCCCTACAGCAAAATCACTAAATACAGCATTGAAACCGCGGGTACTTTTGATCTTGATGCCGAGCTTAAAATTTGGGTAGGTAGTGACCATACCCCTATTGCTAAAAAGTTCAATAAGAAGGTCAGTATTTATGATTTACAAATGGTGCTTGCCGAGCATATTTTGTAATTGTATTCAATACTAAGAGTTCTTTTTTTACTTGTTTTTATTGGGGCGTGATATTAATTGGGCTCCAATAAAAGCTTCTTGCAAAGTTTCAACTTTACCGCAGTTAACCGCACTATAGCCTGGCAACTCATTCACTGACTTTTTAAAATTTTCATCATTCAAAATTTGTAATACAGCTTCTAAATGTTCGGTTTTTAAATCACTTTTTTGGCACAATAAAAAATACCGCTCTGTGGCCAGAGGAATGAAATCAAGTTTAAATTGCCTAGAGGGGGTTTCTATACCTAAACCAGCATCTGCCATGTTGCTTGCTACATAAGCCGCCACTGCGGCATGAGTA
>JALQUL010000306.1 GCA_023260735.1 Limnohabitans sp.
AGCTACCGGTTTATCGCTACTGTACTGTAAGTTTAAAACGGGTGCCCCCACTAAATCAATGGCTTTGGTCAGTGGGACAGAGTCAAAAGTAAGCGAGCCAGAATCATCATGACGTTGGTCGCCAGGAAACTCTGGGCCCAACCAAATTACACAAAACTCGCCACTATCTTTACCGGTGTTTTGTGGTGAGCAAACCGTTGCATGTTTAGCCGATTGAGCAACTGGAGCCGCATCTTGGCTAAGGCCATGTGCATGTAAAAAATAACGCTCGGTTTGCACTAAGTTAGATGGCCATTTTGCACTGCTTACCCATCTGCCAGCAATGTGTGCAACTGATGCACCAGGCTGATACAAATCCATAATATAGGTTCTAAAGGCGGGTTCAGCAGAGACGCCCGTGTTTTCACCTTTTAAATATTGATCCCACCAACGCAAGGCTTCTTGTAAAAATCCAATACGTGGTTCGGGTACTGCAAAATGTGGGTATTTATGAGCCCAAGGGCCAATAATACCTTTGACTGGAGCTTTAATTTTGCTCACTAAACGAGGTACTGCATTGCTATAGGCATCGTTCCAGCCACCCACTGCTAACACTGCTGCTTTAATACCCTTATAGTTTTCATTGATAGAGCCATGTTTCCAGTAAGCGTCGCGGTGCGGATGCTCTAACCAATCAATCGCTAACAAGGGTTCATTTTCTAGGCGATTAAGCCACATTTTCTTCCATTTTTTACCCACTATTTCGGGGTCAGGTGAGCGTGATGAATAAGCCAGCATAGTGGCAGACCAGCCCATGTTTTCACCTAATAAACAACCACCTTTGTAATGAATATCGTCGGTGTAGCGGTCATCGGTAGAACATAAAGTGACGACTGCTTTTAAGGCCTTGGGTTGACGCTCGGCTACTTGCAAGCCGTTAAAGCCGCCCCATGAAATACCCATCATGCCCACTTTCCCTGTACACCAAGATTGAGCGGCTAACCATTCAATCACTTCTTCTGCATCGGCTAATTCTTGTTCGGAGTATTCATCTCGCATTAAACCATCGGAGTCGCCATTACCTCGCATATCCACTCGAATACTGGCATAACCATGCCCAGCAAAATAAGGGTGAGTGAGTGCGTCACGCACAATCGTGCCATCTCTTTTACGGTAAGGCAAATATTCTAAAATCGCTGGAACGGGGTTTTTTTCAGCATCAACTGGCATCCAGACTCTAGCGGCCAACTGGGTGCCGTCTTTTAATTTGATGAAGATATTAGGTGTTTCTTTGACTTTACGAGGAAAAGAGGTAATAGTTTTCATAGTCTTAAAATTGAGTTGAGTAAAAAAATCCCCAGAAAACAGCATAACTAAATTCAGCAAAATAGTCCTGACATTTTGTGCCGTTTTTCGCATTCGAGTATGCTAGAGGACGCATTTATGTAACATGCACCAGTGTTTTCAATTTATTTTTAAACAAACTGAGATTAGTGCATTGATAGGATTAGTTTTTTTGGTGTGTGTAGCCATCTCTTGGGCACTGCTATTGCCAATTCATTTGAGCAGTGCCTTCTTCTAATTTTTTGCCATTTAGGCAAATCTTGTAATTCAACCCCGAGTTTTTATGTCTTTTAATCAAACGGCTTCACAAAAATATTTTATTGGTGTAGATACCGGCGGCACCTATACCGACGCTGCCATTATTGAGGCGAGTAGCCATCAAGTGATTGCCACGAGTAAAGCCATTACCACTAAAGGCGATTTGTCTGTTGGAGTGGTGCAAGCCATAGAGTTAGCCATAGCCAAATTACCTCAGCATATTCATCCTGAACAAGTTAATTTATTATCGGTCTCCACCACTTTGGCTACCAATGCTGTAGTAGAGGGCCACGGTAGTGCGGTAGGTGTTATTTTGATTGGTTTTGATGATGACATGATCAAAAGAACAGGCATACAACAAGCCTTTCCCGGAATGCAAATTTGTCGTGTTCAAGGTGGCCATGATCATAGTGGTTATGCAGTGCAAGTGCTAGACGAGGAAAGCTTAAGCCAGCAAGTTTTAGCTATCGCACCCAAGGTAGATGCCTTTGCTATTGCATCTCGATTTGCTGTACGCAATTCAGCACATGAAATACAAGCTCGTGATTTAATTATACAACTCACTGGCAAACCAGTGACCTTATCTACTGAACTATCATCCAATTTAGATGCACCCCGTAGAGCTTTAACCGCCACATTAAATGCCCGACTCATATCCAGAGTGAGTTATTTAATTGAAGCAGTTAGCAAGGCGATGCAGCATCTCTCCATTCAATGCCCTTTAATGATTGTAAAAGGCGATGGAACCTTGGCTTTAGCCGAAAGTGTACTTAAACGCCCCATTGAAACGGTTTTGTCGGGACCAGCAGCAAGTATGGTGGGTGCCAAATGGTTATCGGGGCTGGATAATTTTTTAATGTCTGATATGGGTGGCACCACCACCGATTTAGGCGTGTTGTTAAACGGCAGACCTAAGGTCACAGAAGAGGGGGCAGATGTAGGTGGCTGGCGCACCATGGTAAGGGCGGTTGATATTAAAACTGTAGGTTTAGGTGGCGATAGTGAGGTACATTTAGGCAGTAATGCTACGATTACTGTTGGGCCTGAAAGAGCAGTACCTATTTCTTTATTAGCCCATATTTATCCTGAAACGATTCAATTGCTGCAAGCCGATTTAGATGATGTTGATAGGGGCGGCTCTATGCATGGCAAATTTGTCTTATTGCCTTTTGGTTCTTCTAGTACGCAGTCATTTTCTACTCATGATATGACCGAAAGAGAAGCCCAAGTATTGGCTAAAATAAAAGTAAACCCGCAGCCGTTACGTAAAATTGCCGATTCATTGCCAGCACAAAAAGCCGTGGTTTCTTTGCGTAAAAAAGGCCTTATTCAAGTGGCAACGTTTACTCCGTCCGATGCCGCCCATGTTTTAGAATTACAAAATAATTGGAATAGTCAAGCTGCTTTAATGGCAGCACAATTATTAGTAAGATTTAAAGAAATGCGCATGCCCACTTTAGAGTTAGCAAAAGCTTTTTCTGAAGCAGTTTGGTCTGAAACCGTAAGAGTGAGTAGTCATTTAATTTTAGATACGGCATGGGGCCTGCCCTTAAACAATAATGTGGTAGCACAAGCAGTTTGTAAGGGTCAAACCCAAGTAGGTTTGGTCAAGGTGAGTATGGCCCCTACCGTACCTGTGGTCGCTGTCGGTGGCCCAGTAAAAGTGTATTATGAAGAGGTCGCAAAACGCTTGCAATGTGAAGTGGTGTTTGCTCATAATTGTGATGTCGCCAAC
>JALQUL010000330.1 GCA_023260735.1 Limnohabitans sp.
GATTTTTGGTAAACCGCAAGGGCTATTGTGGAAAGCCTTAATTCCAGGTTTATTGTTGACTATTGCCGGCTTGTGTTTAATGAGTTATGAAGTTTTTAATCAACTGTCATTAAAAAATGCGCAAGCGAGTGGGTCTTTTTATTTGGGTCTGTGGTGGTCTGTAATGGCAACCTTAAGTTGGATTTTTTATAATTTATGGAATGCCAGGTTATTAAAAAAATACTCAGATATTGCTGCTACTCAATGGACTAATTGGTTAGGTGTTGCGACGGGTATTGGCGCATTCTGTTTGTGGTGGTTGTTAGGTTCACCAGTTCAAACTTTAGCCGCAGTTGAAAATCCTGTGCTCACTATAGCGGTAGTGGCTGGAACGGGCGTCGGCTCAGCTTGGCTCGCAACTGTGGTGTGGAATATAGCGAGCCAAAGATTGAGTCCTAGTTTGTGTGGGCAGCTTATAGTGTCCGAAACCTTGTTTGCACTTTTGTTTTCATTTTTGTGGAGTGGCGCTTGGCCTAGTATTTGGCAAAGTTTAGCTGCAATTTTATTTGTATTAGGAATATTAGCTTCTGTAAAGGCGCACCAATGAGATTTGAAATTCCAGAAGAAAAAACTCTTGTTTATGAAATGGTATTACCTATGCGATGGGGGGATATGGATGCTATGGGTCACATAAACAATGTGAGTTATTTTAGGTATTTAGAAACTTGTCGTATTGATTGGATGATCAAGCAAAATATGCCCGCCAACCCACATGGTGACGGAATGGTGATTGTGAATGCTTTTTGTAATTTTTATAAAGAGTTAGTTTATCCGGGGAATATTTTAATGAAGATGTATGTTTCTAATATTGGTGAAAAAACATGCGACACATGGTGTACCTTAGAACGAGAGGATCAACTTGGTACAATTTATGCCGCAGGGGGTGCTACTTTAATCTGGGTAGATTTTTTACAAAAAAAAGCAAAACCATTTCCTTTGGAAGTCGTAAAATTACTAAAGGAAAATTAATTCTGTGTTGAATCGCTGGAGCACAAGAGAATGGGTGATAAGTTATTATTTTTAAATGGTTGAACAACTTCAATTAACATAAAAATGCACCGTAATATGTGCATTTTTGTTGAATCCTTACTTACCTCTTGGAGTGCGTCCTAATAAATAAAATTCTGGATTAGGCATCATGCCTGACATATTGGCCATGCGATTAGACAATCCGAAAAATGCAGTAATTGCACCAATATCCCAAATGTCTTCATCGCTAAAACCATGTTGAGCTAATTTTTCAAAATCGGCTTCGGTAATTTCACTTGATTGGTTACAAACCTTAAGAGCAAACTCAAGCATGGCTGTTTGACGTGGGCTAATGTCAGCTTTTCGATAATTGACGGCCACTTGATCGGCCACCAATGATTTTTTTTCATAAATTCTGAGTAATGCGCCATGAGCGACCACACAGTATAAACATTGATTCGCCGCACTTGTAGCGGTAATAATCATTTCTCTGTCGCCCTTTGTGAGACCAGAACTTTCGCGCAACATGAGTGCGTCATGATAAGCAAAAAATGCCCGCCATTCATCGGGTCTTCTGGCTAATGCTAAAAATACGTTCGGGATAAAACCAGATTTTTCTTGTACTTCTTTGATTTTTTCTTGAATATCTAGGGGGAGGGTATTAAGGTCTGGTAAGGGGTAACGGGACATGAGAAATTCCTTGTAATGAAGACAAATTGAATTGAATTTTAACAATTGTAGCGGGTTGTTAACAATAAGTTTAAATGGCGGGTACTCAAGTTTACTTTTAAAGTAATAAAGGCATGAACTTAGTAGGGATGTCTATTTCGCCTTTTATATTTAAATAAATCAGCTGAAAAAAGTCTTTCATACACTACTTAAATAGCTGTTATTTTCAGCAATGGACTGAGCGCTAATGTGAATTGTAGATACCGTATTTATTTTTATGGGGGAAACTATAAATAATCTATTCGTACATTTGTATTGAATATTGATAGAACTTTAGCTACCAACAACACCATTTTCATCAAAATTCAATTTAAAAAATGGTGGATAAGCAAATCTAAGCAAAATACCTGAGAAAATAGCGGGATGAGAAAAAGAAACAATCGATCCAAACAAAGAGGTTTAACTGGTTCAGAAGAACCTGTTATTCAAGGTTTATTAATAGAGTCTGTTGACCTTGACGGTCAAGGTGTTACCCATTTGCCAGATGGTAAAGTGGTGTTTATTGATGGCGCATTGCCATTTGAAAAGGTCAGTGTTCGCGTGACTAAACGCAAAGCGACCTACGAAAATGCCGATTTAGTGGCGGTTGAAAGGTCTTCGCCTTCAAGGGCAACACCTCTATGCCCTCATTTTGGTTTGCATGAAGGAGCTTGTGGTGGGTGCAAAATACAACATTTGCACCCCCAAGCTCAGGTTTCTGTAAAACAACGCGCACTTGAAGATGCCTTATGGCATGTGGGTCAAGTAAAGGCTGAACTTATTTTGCGACCTATTTCAGGCCCAGAGTGGGGTTACCGTCATCGTGCACGTTTATCGGCCAGATATGTGACGAAAAAAGAACAGGTTTTAGTGGGTTTTCATGAGCGTAAAAGTCGCTACGTGGCAGATATGCAAACCTGCCAGGTTTTGCCACCTCATGTAAGCGATTTATTAATGCCATTGCGTGCATTATTTGCTAGCATGGACGCGCGCCAAACCTTGCCACAAATTGAATTAGCCTGCTCGACTGATGTGACTGCTTTGGTTTTGCGTCATATGGAGCCTTTGTCAGATGCCGATATTGCAAGGCTTAGAGCATTTGCCCTCGAACACACAGGTGTGCAATGGTGGTTGCAATCTAAAGGCCCAGAAACGGTTTGTTTATTAGACCCAGACTCTCCTTTATTGGCCTACAACTTATCTAATTTTGATATTCAAATGCCGTTTAAACCGACTGATTTTACTCAAGTCAATCCGTTTATTAATGATGCATTGGTAACTAGAGCAATTAATTTATTAGGTGTTCAAAACTCAGAACGAGTCATCGACTGGTTTTGTGGTTTAGGCAATTTCACTCTTCCTTTGGCAACAGTCGCTCGTGAAGTGCTTGGCGTAGAGGGTAGTGATGCCTTAGTTGAAAGGGCAACCAACAATTGGGCCGCTAACAATGCGAGAAAACCAGATTCTCAAAAACTTGCTCCGACCCATTTTGTCGCACGAAACTTATTCGAAATGACTCCCGAAATTTTACGTGCTGACGGTTATGCCGATAAATGGATGGTGGATCCACCTCGTGAAGGTGCTTTTGCCTTGGTAAAAGCTTTGGCTGAGCAATTGCAATTAATGGCTAATCTTGACGAGCAAGCACTAGCTTCTAGCTGGCAAGCTCCTAGTAAAATTGTTTACGTCAGTTGTAATCCAGCCACTTTGGCAAGAGATGCCCAAGTATTGGTGCAAGAGTGTGGTTATAAATGTTCTGCAGCAGGTGTTGTGAATATGTTTCCGCATACCGCACATGTAGAGTCAATCGCGGTGTTCGAAAAAATCACTGCCGATTCATCCCTAAATTAAGCCAAGACTTGCGCTCCGGTCTTGGCTTGTGGTCTAATGATTTTTTAAACTTTATTTTCGAACACGAATGAAATCACAATTTACTCTTGAATCCTCCGATGTAAAAGCAATTTTGGCTGCTGCAGAAGCGCATGCTATTCAAAATAATTGGGCCGTCAGTATTGCCGTTGTAGATAACGGTGGTCATTTGTTAGGCATGCTTCGTCTAGATGATGCTGCTCCCTTGTCTTCACATATTTGCCAAGCAAAAGCGCATACTTCTGCAATGGGCAAGCGTGAAAGTAAAGTTTATGAAGACATCATTAATGGTGGCCGGCACTCCTTTTTATCAGCTCCATTAGTAGCTGGTATGCTAGAAGGTGGAGTACCCATTATGAAAGACGGACAATGCCTAGGTGCTGTAGGCGTTAGCGGTGTTAAGTCGTTTGAAGATGCTGAAGTGGCTAAAGCGGGTATTGCTGCAATTGGTCTGTAATTAAAACCATATCTGATTTTTTAAATTTTAAAAGCCACCTTTGGGTGGCTTTTTTTATTGATGTACAAGCTTAGTTGATATGCTGGAGGTGCTTGGAGAAGCTTAATAACACATATGATCGGGGCGT
>JALQUL010000364.1 GCA_023260735.1 Limnohabitans sp.
ACATAACAGCGTTTCCTTTTTCTTCGACCTTAAACACCACTGGAATTCCATAAAAAATAAGGCCAGCACTAGCCATAAGCGCGAGTGTGCCAACAACGGTAAGCACTAAAAAATTTGGAATAAGCAAGCTGAGTGCTGAAAGCCATATTGGAGTTGGTGCAACAGCCGCAAGGATAAATGCGGAGCGGTAGGAAGGGCTGATATCTGCTACTTCGCCTAATTGCCTAATAATTGAGGCCATGATGGGAACCGAGATAAGCTGTACAAGAAAAAACACGGTGCCGACGTACATGAGCTTTTGTGTGGATAGCATGTCGATTAACAAAAAGCTGTCATCAGACTTTCCTGCGTAAACCAGCATGAGGGTTGGAATACAAGCTAGGGGAACGACATGCATTAGAAATAAGCGTGGAATAGAGGGCTCGGAATCCATTAGCTCACGCCAGCCATTCGTTGGTGAAAAAAACAGTTTAAAAATCGTGCTGAAGTTCATTGTGACTCTCCTATCGTTTAGGATTTATCAATGCTACGTGACGGTGAGTTAAGTGCCTAAAAATGACTGAAAGGCGCTTAACCCTTTAACGACGCGGGATTTTGCCTGTCGTTACATTCTGTTTTATATATATTTTTTAACTAGCGTTTGATTTAGATCAAACCTTGTGATAGGTTAACACAATGTAACAAAATTGTTACCAAGGTAAGAATTTTTTGTTACATATTGGCTAGAGGCTTCAGCTAAGGCTGATGTGATTTTAGTTGTGGCAGGGTGTATTTCCTGAAATTTAGGGGTTATTTTGGCAGCGAATTTTGAAATTGTTGCAAGACCTAATAGCTCATTAACGCCAGAATGTAAGGTTTTGGCTGTTGCTGCGATAGGAATTATTTCACTGATTATTGCGGTCTTTTTTGCCTTTATGGGCGCTTGGGTGGTGTTGCCATTCGCTGGGCTTGAATTGATTGCAGTTGGCTATGCTTTTTATTACACGCATTGCCATTCATGCGACTACGAGCGAATTGTGATTGTCGATGATCAGTTGTCGATAGAAACAAGAAGCTATAAAACTTTTAGCCAAACAAGTTTTAATCGCTATTGGGTTAAGGTGCTGTTAAAAGCTGCACCAAATGGAGATCAGCAGTTGTATCTTAGATCTCATGGAAAAGAAGTGATGTTTGGTCATTGTTTTATGACCAACAAAGAACGTATCGAATTAGCAAGTCAATTAAAACAACAAGTAGGGTTAATTTACTAACCAGAAATGAGGAGTTATGGGAGTAAAGCAGTTTCTTAGATTCTTGAGTGTTGGGTTAATTTCAGCATTGTATTCAGTGATCGCTCATGCTGAATATACTTGGAATTTCCCTGCGCCAGCGACACCGATGGCGGCCGATACATTGCATGTTCACAATGAGTTCATGTTAATTGTGATGGTTATTTTCGTTGTTGTGCTGGGCATTATGATTTACTCGCTTGTGAATCATAGAAAAAGTAAAGGCTACAAACCTTCTAAATTTACTGGTCCTGCAAATAAACGCCAGCTTATTTGGACTTTGGTGCCTTTCGCGATTCTTCTCTATATCGACTTTATTTTGATGGGTATTCCTGCTTTCCATAGTATCGAGATTATGCAAGATACTAAGTCAAACGCTGATATGGCGATCAAAGTGGTTGGTTCGCAATGGCGTTGGCAGTACGAGTATCTTGATGGTGAAGCGCAAGGTATTAAGTTTGTAAGTAACTTAAGCACGCCTCAAGATCAAATCGAAAACAAAGCTGATAAAGGCGAAAACTACTTGCTAGAAGTAGATAATCATTTAGTGCTTCCAGTTGGCAAAAAAGTACGTATTTTGCTAACTTCAACAGACGTTATTCACAACTGGTGGGTGCCTGCTTTTGGTGCTGCACGTGATGCGATTCCAGGTTTCTTGAGAGAGACTTGGGTGAAAGTGGATGTGCCAGGTACTTATACAGGTCAGTGTAAAGAGCTTTGTGGCCGTGGCCATGGCTTTATGCCTATCGTTGTAGATGCCGTTTCTCAAGAAGAGTACTCAAAATGGGTGGCGCAGCAAAAAGAAAAATTAGCTGCTGCTTCTGCGGGTGCTGATAAAGAGTGGAAAAAAGAAGAACTTATCGAACACGGTAAAGAGGTTTATGCTAAGAACTGTGCAGTTTGTCACCAAGCAAATGGTCAAGGTTTGCCTCCAGCATTCCCTGCGCTAACTGGTAGCAAAATTGCAACAGGTCCGATTTTCGATAAAGACGGTAAATTGCTCAAAGATGGTCATCTTGACCGTGTATTTAACGGTAAAAATGTGATGCCAGCTTGGAAGGGCACTTTAAGCGATACTGATATTGCCTCAGTGATTACTTTTGAGCGTAATGGACTTGGTAATTCAGTGGGTGACATGGTTCAGCCAGCGCAAGTAAAAGCTTTAAGATAGTATCAACGACTAGTAAAACTTTAAGAGTAATTAGGAGAAAGTTATGAGTTCGACGACAGCAGTTCATGATTCTCATGATGATCACCCAACCGGAATTATGCGTTGGTTGACCACTACAAATCATAAAGACATCGGTACGATGTACCTCACATTTTCGCTAATCATGTTTTTGATTGGCGGGATTATGATTTTGGGTGTGCGTGCAGAGTTGTTTAAACCTGGTTTGCAATTAATGCAGCCAGAGTTTTTCAAT
>JALQUL010000369.1 GCA_023260735.1 Limnohabitans sp.
AAAAAAATCAATAAAAATGCGATTGCAAGTAAATGCGTGCAGCAAATTGCGCCATGGGATAGTGTGGATTAAAACTAAAAAATTGCAAACAAGCTAGATATATGAGTGCTTAATTAAGCGTGAGTTTAATGGTTTGTTGACTGCTGATGCGCAAGCTGCCCTAATTTTTGAAGTGCCATTTCAATTTCTACCCAAGGTCTTGCGTAATTAATTCTTAAATGATGATTGAATTTGCCTGTGTTAGTAAACACCATACCAGGGGTAAAAGAAATAGAGTTGGCAATTGCCAATTTTAATAAGCTTAAACTAGAAATGGAAAGTGGCAACTCTAGCCATAACCACCAACCTCCTGCAGGGCTAATTACCTTGGTGCCATACGGAAAATACTGTGCTACTGCTTTTACTGCTAGCCCTACATTAGAGGCTAAACGCTGGCGCAATTGACGCAAATGCAAAGCCATATCACCGCCCTTTATAAACTCTGCTAAAGCCACCTGTTCCAGCAAGGGGCTTACCAACGAATAACTCAATTTAAGCGACTTAATTGCAGCATGATAACGACCACCAGCAATCCAGCCAATTCTAAAACCAGGTGCTAAACTTTTGCTGCACGAACCAATATAAATCACTCTTTCATGTTTGTCCCACACTTTAATGGGGGTAGGCCGTTCTACTTGATGCGACAGGTCGCCAAAAACATCATCTTCAATTAGCATAATTTGATGTTTTCCAATTAGCTTTAATAATTTCTTTTTATGGCTGTCTGGCATACAACTACCAGTAGGATTTTGAAAACTACTCATTGCTACCACTGCCTTAATTGAGCCTTGGTGTTCGAGCGCATATTTCAGGGCTTCTAAACTTAAACCTGTGCCTGCATTACAAGGAATTTCAATGGCTTTTAAACCTAATTTTTCTATAGTTTGCAAAACTCCAAAATACACCGGTGACTCCACTGCAATGCAGTCTCCTGGCTGCGCAACTGCCTGCAATGCCAAACTGGTGGCCTCGGTACTGCCGTTGGTGATTAACAATTCGTTTTCGCTTAAATCAAGCCCAAAACTTCTCATCCATTGGCTTAATGCTTGTTTTAATTCGGGCCAACCAGAACCATTAGGATATTGGCCTAATAAATGCGGATGCACTACCAAAGCCTGTTTTAATAATTGGGCCAATTTTTTACAGGCATACCAATTAGGGTCTGCACTGGCTAAATGTAATTGCCATTTTAAGGGTTGTTCAGTCAGTTCATACAGTTGGCTCATACGGTGTTGCAATGACATCAACTCTTCGTAAACGGGCGGGGCAATACGGTGCTTGTTGTGGTGCGCATCGCCCTTAGGACTGGGCTGTTGAGTAAGCACCATTGCCGCTTTATTACGAGGCAATTGAATTGCCCCAGAAGAGGAGTAAAGCCCTGCTTTTGCTTGAAGACTATAGTTTTGACTATACAAAAGTTTCCAATCAGCTACATACATACCCGATTTTGATTGAGCATTAATAAAGCCTTGATTTTCTAGATGCCTATAACAGCGCACTGCGGTAGAGGGGCTTAATTGATACATCTTAGCCAAAGTCCTTACCGAGGGCAAACGCTCACCCACACGGTATTGCTCTGATTGAATTTGGCTAATTAAGAGTTGGGCTAATTCTAAATAACTGTATTGCATTACAAGATTGTAAATCAATCAACTGTATTGCTAATTTTGTGGCTTATCTGTACCGCATGGTAGGGACTAAAAGTTTTACACTTTTAAAACGGCTGAACGGTTCAATGACCCTTGTGACTTAAAGTCTAACTGCCTAACTGCTGTCGAATAAGTGTTAAGCAATTGCTAGCGCTATTGATTATTTTGACTAATATTTTTTAAAGAGTGTATAAATGAAACCACAAGCTTTAGGTAATCCTGTATTGCCACCCCTTTCTATAGAGCCGAATAGTCGAAGGCTTCATTTAAAACAATTAGCGGCCGACCATTTGCCTACCATGGTAGCA
>JALQUL010000465.1 GCA_023260735.1 Limnohabitans sp.
CTATGCTCGCGCCAACCAGAGTACTGACTATTTTCAAATTGGGTATGTTCAGCACTCCAAATAGCTAATGCTTGAGGACAATTCACACGATCTAACTTACCTTCTAAAGAACTACCTTGCCGACTATTTAAAAACTCTAAAAGTCTTTGTTCTAATTGCAATAACAATCCTCCTGTAGGATCAATCCACCATATTGCTTGAGACGAACTATACGACTTTAATTGTGTATTAGATACAGGGCGATGAGAATAATTCGTTTGAAATTGTTTCATCAACCATTCAGGTGAGGTCGAAATATTTAAATACAGACGTGCTTGTTCTAATGTTTTTATTTCAATCACTTCAGGTTCATTTGAGACAAGGTTAGCCACAATATGTCTAAAAAAATGGTTTTCTAGCCACGCTTTGACAGCAGGACTATCTTGCCTTTGAACACTTCGATATTGAATTGCCTTTTTTATTTCAGGCGCATTTAAAACATTTCTAGGTCCATAAGCTGATTTTTTTGTAGATGTGACCATTCATTAAGCCCAAAACTTCCACCAAGATTGTTCTTTTAAACTATCTTGCTGACATCTTTTAATGGCAGCAAGCGCATATTGTATTTCTGCCTGTTCAGCCTGCTCTGAATCTATGACTTTTTGATACATCTGCACAGCTAGTGGAGTTTGAAAAGTTTGTTCGAAAATAAACGCCATTTTTAAATGAATAAAATGATTATTTAAGTTCTGACAGTCTTCTTCAATCGAGGCCAAACGCAATAAAGTATCTTCCTTTTGAGAATATACTAAATTACTTAATATTGTGACCATTGTTACCAAATAACTTTCATAGTTTTTGAGATTAGCTTTGAAATCTTCAGTTTGTTCTTGCCATGACAATTCCAAACGTTCTAACCATATCGCAATTTCGGTATCTCGTTCTAATCGATATAAAGCATTGGCAACCCAACCAAAATAATGGCACGGAGAGTGCTTGGCGTAAGAAAAACTTTGCGCATAATTCCACAAGTTTTCAGCCGCTTGTACAAATAACTCAATTTGATCAGAGGCTAAGTAGCACTTCATAATGCCCTCTAGATGCTCTGCAAATGGGCTAGCGGCGAAACCCTTTTGGTGTGTTTGAACAGCACTATCAAATTGTTTTAAATTTTTACGATAATACCTAGCCAAGTTTTGGCACAACACTGAGTAGGCATGAATATCGCCATCTCGATAAAGACCTTTACCAGTTGCAAAAAAGCGCTCAAAATTGTTAACCCCCTGCTGATAATAATGAGCCATTAAATCATCTAAGTAGGTATCGGTAAACTGTTGTTGTGCTGGCAAAACTGATTGTAAATGAGTACGTAATTTCGAGCCCAAGGTATAGCACCATAGTCCAGAATGACAAACTGGTAACGGTAATTTTTGTGCCTCAGTTACCCCGTAAACCATCACTCTACTCACAATTAACGCTAATAACAAACTCCAATTAGCCAACTCCTTGGTGTGTATCGCTCGTTCCAAATGAGGCAATGCACCCACATAATCAAACTGAGAAGCCTTTTTTTCTCCTTCAATTAAATCTATCACATAATGCTGCGGATCAATTTTGGCAATCGCGCTTATCATGTGTTGATAAGACTCCTCTTGCAAGGCTTCAGACTCAAATAAAGTCTCACCATCTGGTTTAATTATGGTTAGGGCAATTATGCCTAACCAATAAGCCTGCTCTGGCGCTGAGTTTTGAGAATCAAATTTTTTGAGTGCTAACTCTCTTGCAAACTGTGATGAAAGTTCTCTATCACTGAACTCAGATTCAAATGCATATTTTGCCGCTTCAAGCTCACGGTTACCCTCTAATAACCATTCGATCAATTGGCTAGAAATAGCGTCGTCTTCGTCGCCTGTTAATCTATATCTAGCTTCTAGCGTTTTATCAATTGCTGCATTTAAATTGCCTTTTGCATAATACGCTTTAGCCTCTATTCGAGCCATCTGTACAGCTATGTCTCGGTTCTTTGCAATAGAAAAATCTTTGGGTTGAAGTTGTTCAATATGATGGAGTACAACTGGTAAACAATTAGGCTGATTGGTCACTATGGACTCACCAAAACTTAACCAATCAAAATAATCTATATTTTGATTTTCATGATGTTGACTCATTGCATCACAAGCAACTTTTGCATAATACTGGGCTTGCTCTTGGTTACCTTGTTTTCTATAGGTGTTGGCAATTCTTAAGGAATAAAGTGCTTTATCCCATGCCCGAAATTGTGCCCTGTCTTCAATTGAGTTTTCAATTTCATGCAATGCCACAACACAAACTCTTACTCTCTCGTAACACTTCATTTTGAGAGATTGCTGATGCAGATGATTCCAGGCCTGTTTCCACTCTACTGTGCGAGGTAAACCCAATAACAAATCTTCAGCTTGCTGCAATATTAAATTGATTCGCTCTTTTGGATTCAAAAAATCTGATTGTTCAATGACTTCTAGCTGCCAATAAATCAAACTTAACTCGCCATCTATTCTGTCCTCTAAGGGAGAATTTTTTAAAACTAAAGGGCCATCAATCGTGATCACTTTAAGAGCTTGGGTGTATTCATATACTTCCACCCACAAGCGAAATAACCGGGCAATAACACTCAAGGAGTGAGCCACATAATCTTGACTTTGTAGTAGCGCTTTAAGCGTTGCAACTTTTAATTCAGGATCTAGTTGAGCATCGATTTGTTGTGCCAACACTTGTTGCACTCGATCTAAAAACTGTTCGAGTTGATCACCTGTTAATTTTATTTTTTCTATCGTTTGATTCATAAGAGTATCTAAAAAGTGATGGGTACGTGTCTCACCTACAACTACAACTACTGCCTTAAAAGTTGGAATTTTTATTTACCCATTTACTTTAGGAAGCAATAGAAACTTCAACAGTAATCCAATCTAACCCTAGCCACATATTTTGAAGTGAACTATCTAATCATCCCAAAAAATCATATTTAGAAATAGAGGAAAGTCATGCCTAGGAATTTAATTCACACCACTAAAGCGCAAGTTCTATTAGATACTGTCTAAAAGCTCCTTATGCATACCCCAATTAAAATGAATCTAATTTAATTAATAATGCCTCTAATTGATTAAAAAGAAAAGCCATTTGACCTTTAATTAATTTCGCTAGAAAACTTTAGCTACCTGTATTCATACCGTTTTTTTGAACATAACAACCATCTTAAAGCGACATTAAATGTCGCAAAATTATTGTTTTTTAAATTTATAATGAATAATGAGTGACAGATAAATTTAAAATAAGGTTGAATGTGCATTTTTGCAAGGTGTCTGCAGTGTATATAAAAGTAAAGCACTGAAACAATTACAGTAACTCTCATTTTAAATGAAGTACAACATTTTATGACATTTGCAAATGTGCATTCATTCTATGTTTATTAAGCTAATCGACAACATAGTTGTTAAATGAAACCGGAATAAATTCACATCTTTAAGGAAAGATTAGAAGTGGCTTTTATGCCTACCATTTCAATCCACTTTCGTCGAACTTAAGTCTTAAACGTAAATAGACACCCTTACTCAATTGAGCTTGGCCTGCGAGATCAAACTCCTTAAATCCGAGAGCGTTATAACCCAAGGACAACCAGACATCTGAACTAATTAAGTAGCCTACTTCAAAGCCTACGCCTTTTTGTAAAGCGCCATTGCTACTATGCATTAAAAACAGCTGGGTTCCCAAATCAATACGATCCGTTAAGTCATAAGTTGCACGAGTGTAAATTAATTGTGCTGAATTATGCGTCACTAAGTCATCTAAATGACTTTTTATCCATTTGGCCGCAATTCTGCCATCCAATTGCAGTGCTACATGTGGCCTAATATTGGCATGTACAGAGAAGATTTGACTTCTACTTAAAGTAGCTAAAGTATCGACTAAGCCAACTGGAGTAATAATCTCGTAGCGGTTTTCATATTTAGCCAGAACATTTAATCTGTCGCTTCGATTAGGTCTATAAGCCAAGCCTAACTGAATTCTGGTGTTCTGATTATCGGTACCAGTTGTAGTTAAAGTATATCTATTTTCTTGTACCAAACGGGCTAAGCTACTCCACTCGTTATTGAGTTTATAAGCTGCTGCAAATAAGAAATTATTCGACTTTTCAAGGTCTGCAATACGCCCCTCTAGGCGAGAGCTTAAACGTGCATTTTCAAAGCCCTTGTAATCAAGGGTCAGGCCGGCTGTAGTGCTACGCTCGGAAGCACTTAAACTTGTTGCACTAGAGGACGAAGAGTTGGTTGATGCCGAATTATCGGTCTGAGTCGAGTTGTTATTTTTTGAAGAATCAGTGGGTTGTATTTTTTCAAAATTACCCGTCAAACTCCAATCGTTAGTCAAATTAAATTGGTGTTTTAATCCATATGCCAATTGTGCATTAGAAACAGAATTAGCACCTTCATCTGATAATCTATATTCACTATAAACCGATCCAGCGTCAGAATACTTCGCATCAAAACCAAATGCACTTCTTTGATTTTGAGCATCTAAATTTAAACTATTGGCTTTATTAAGATTAGAAAGTAATTCATAACGACCATAAACTCTACCCCAATTGGTATTGTATTCTGAACCAAATGCCAGCATTTTTTGATCTTGCACAGATAAGTCTTGCTCATATTCGATAAAACTATTGACCTTGGCGAGCATAGGCAATGTACCTGCAATGCGTAGCTTTGCGACTTCCCCTTCCTCTAAAATAGATTGACGTGTTAATAATTCATTGCTTAAATTGCGATAGTGTCTTACACCTAACTCCAAAGTAACACTGGGGGTTAACTGTTGCGTCGCAGAAATACCAGAGCTTGTTTGTTCAGTCAGTTCAATCAAATTTTTCGATTGTTTAAGCTGTGCTTTTAAGGTGGTTTGGGGCAAAGGTTTAACACTTCCCTCTAGCGTTAATTCTTGTCTACCTTTACTTAAGCTTGAACCGGTAAAGTCAAAATCTTTGTCAGATTTTTGCGCTTGTGCTCTAATCTGCAAATTGTTATCTTGATGAATAAGTTCTATACGTTGTGCACTACCTGAAACTGATTGACCATCTTTTGGAATGGCATTGGAATCGGTACCGTTACCTGCATAACGAGTAATTTTAGCCATCTCTGCATTGAGAATGGTTTGGTCTGCTATTTTGAAACTTCCATACAGCCCCTGTAATTGGCTAGGTTTTGCAGGATCTTTATCTTCAACACCAACTAGGCCTAATTTGGCTTTATTGGTCAATTCAATTTGGGCATCTACACCAGCGACCCAAAACTCATCTCCATCACCCTCTACCTCATAGCGAATTCTGAGAGACTGTCTATTGCCATTTTGATCAAAACTTGCCAAGGGTTGGCGTAGCCTTAATTGACCAGTAGCAGTGTCAATAGTGTAATCAACAAATCGCTCTAAAATACGTTGACTATTGCTATTACTATCACTACTTAGAATTTCATTTTCTTGTCTATCTCGAATCAAAACTTCAATTTTTTCAGAGTTTTGCAACATGTCAGAAAACCTGAGTTGAAACGGACCTGTCGTACCATTTGCCAATAGCTCTTCTAGAACTTGTTTTTGATTGTTTTTAGATGCAAAAACATTGACTTCGGCTCTAACATCTGAAGATTTTAAAGTCGCTGTGCTAGGACTGGCTTTTGCTACAATTTCATCTAGATGTAATTGCGCTCCGTTTAACGCACGGCTGTACTGTGTGAGTTGACGAATATTATTGCCCACTGGCGTAAAGTCACCCCACATCACATAACTGCGATTGCTATCAACTCGAATAAAAAGCTTACCTGAAGACTGCGCATCAAAACCACGAACAGAGGAGTCCCCATAAATAGGATAAAAAGCATCGGGTTGAATATCTCTGAACAGCGTTTCTTTCTGTGTTTTTTCAGATTCATAAGCCGCAGTTAATAAGTACTCTCCTTTAATGCGGCCCTTTAAATAAAACGCAGCTCTAGCGGCAGAGCTTGTTTTACCATTTTGAGAAATTTGGCTAAAAGATACCAATTCTTTTTCAAAGCTATCGGCTTTTCGCACGGGTTCAATTGCAGAAAAATTGATATTACGAAGGTGGATCACTCCATCCACAACCCCAGCCACTAACATGGGTCTTAAGTTGGGAATAAAACGCATTTCTGCGCTTGTCTTCACTCCGTTAGCATCTACTAATATTTCACCTACGCCTGGCTCTGCTGGGGCGCGTAAGGGTAAATCAATTTGACCACCCTGCACAAATAACTGAATGCCAGGTTCTTGATCTGACAAATCATTCACCAACCAGCTACCAATTTTGGAGCTTAAATTAATTGGTGTACGGGTAGAAACCAAACGGCCTTCGCTATCGAGTAAGCGCATTTTTATAACCGCAGCGGTTTGTCCATCGGCTAATGCATCTGTGGGTAACTCTAAGCTAATTTTAGCTAGTTCACCAGGCGCAATTACTTGAAGGCTCTTAGTGCCTCTTGTATTACCCAATGGATCGTTTTGCAAAACTTTGACTGTGTTCAAACCTTTTTTAAGCGTAACGGCGACATACTCCCAAGCCTCTACTTTTTTATCAGCTAAGGTGCTACGCTTACCTACTCGAGAATCAGCAACTTCAATATCGTTCACCCACAACTTAAATACCGTACCAACAGGGCCTTTCACCTGAATATTGGTATAAGTAAACTCTAATACCTGTTGATCAGTTAAATTAAGAATTTCAAAGGAGTTGTCCGTAGCATTTTTTATTTTATCCTCTAAGCTTAGCAACTGATTAGTCGCTTGCTTATTGCCTGTCTCTAAGTTGGAACTACCATCAATTGAGTTACTTAAGGGACTAAACATTTTATTGAATTGAGTAGACTGTGTCTGAGCCTGTGCATCCACAAATCCTGCACTAGGCTTAGATTTCACATCAAGATTAGAAGTATTTTGATCATCAATAGTAAAGCGCTCAGAACCTTTAACAACACTAGTAATTTCTTGATTATTGGTAGCATTAGCCACTAATTTTCTTTGTTCTACTAATTGCACAATGCTATCGCCACACGATTGCTCGGCAAAATTAGCCTGAAACATTTGACCATTTTTTAAATCAATAAATTGGCTAGTCGCATTTTTAAGTTCTGCATTCTTTTGCAATAAAGACAAGCCTGAAGCTCTGTTACCTGTTGGACCAAAAAAACTACTTTTAGGAGCACTAGTTTCATCTAATTTTAAAATATGTGTGGTGGGACTCACGCCATAAAAACTAAATTTACCGAATGCATCTGTCATAACATGAGTGCCATCTTCTAAAAATAAACGAACGCCTGGTATGCCTATTTCCTCTTTTTCTTGTGTACCTGACTTATTGCAATCTAAGAAAACAGCACCAATGATAAAACCTTCATTGGCAAAAACACCCGAATTTATTTTGACTTTTGCATTGGCTTTATTACTAGTAGCAGGATTTGCACCCAAGGATTGAGCCCAAGCAGTATTAACACCATCTCCCTGAATAGCATTAGGACTTACTGCCATTCTGTACTGAATACTAAGTACCTCATCGGTCTTAATAGTGGTTAATATCGATCCCGCTAATGGTAAATTAATATCAAACCGAAGATAAAAACCCGATTTTCCATTACTCACAACAGTGGGGTTGATTGCAATTTTTTTCTGACCAGGTAAGGTGATATAAGCCGATTGATTAACGTAGGTAAAACCAGTGGCAGGTTGATCAAAAACAATTAATGCATTTCTTTCGATTTTGGTTTTGTTAGAGACATTGATGGTGTAATCTACAAAATCAATAACCTCAACCGTAGTTTTATTAGCTTTTTTCTCTATTACCCATGGACCACTTTCAAAAGGTGGATCGAGGGGAATGTGATTATTCACTAAATTTCTAGCCGTGGCGTTATGCCTAAAACTAAGGTAATAAATCGTATCTTGACCAGCTGCCGGAGCAGCAGTTTGATTTTGAACTAAATAACGATTAGGCGCTCCTGCTTGTTCAGCCAATGGGTTAGCCTGCGACGGAATAATCACTGAAGGCCAAGTGTAATTAGCAGGCGGGGCCACCTTGATTTCATAAGTACCTGCTGGTGCTGTTGAATTTAATAAATATTGAAAAACACCAGTTGCATCTGTAGTTTGTTTTAAATTATTAATACCGCCAACTAAGTGACTAGCGGCTGCAAAGCCTTTGGGACCTGTTAAGCTTAATTGTGCGCCAGCAATTGGAAAACGTTTTAGACTGTCATAGACCACACCGCTATAATCAACAGGTAAACTTTGCTCGGTAAAAACTTGTCCTCCTGTAAATACCATATTTTTCAGAATACCAAGATCGTGATCTACTTGAGCGTTCGAAATTGGCACTCCAGCTTCACCATCAACTGGAGTACCGTACCAGACTCCTTGAGGCGAAAACACTCTAAGCGCATAGTTACTCCCTGCAGGAATGTTGTTAATAACATAATTACCCGTAGTACTTGTATCGACTGACCTAGCCATTAATGTATAAACTAAACCAGCCTTCAAAAAACTCGACCCTATTGGCTGTTTATTATTGGTTTTGAGTGAACTATTATTTTCTTCGGCTTTTTTTATGGCACTAATTAAAGCAGGAGTAGCGGTTTCATATTTTAATAATTCAGCATACCAACCTTTTAATAATTTTTCGCTGTTTTGATATATTCGGTCATGATTAGCGTCTAACCAGACTCTCCCTTTTATAGTAGAGGTAGCCGTTGGTAAAACCACTAAAACCTCGTCTGTGGACTCGTTATTTTTAGTTTTACTAACAGCCTCTCCGCCACCTTGTACTTTGGCTGTATTTAATAATTTTTTACTACCTGAAGTACCACTTAAAACACTTGCCGCCACCTTCACAACCAAATTAATTGGTGAGCTTTTAGAAGAAGAATAAATAGTAGAAGCGGGCAAGCCCTTGGCCAAGGTACAGGTCACTAATTGCCCAGCAGCCAAGCATGACCAACCTACACCTGTAGCACTTATAAACTGCATTTCGGTCGGTAATAAATCGCTAACCACTACTGCTTGGGTTGTAGGTAGTTGACTGATGTTTTCAACGACTATTTGAAATTGACTTTCTTTGTCCACAATGAAATCAGCATTGTGAGTTTTTTTAATAATTAAATCGGGGCTGGGGGCTATTGGCGTAGTGTTACGAACTTGATTACTAGGATATGCACTTTGACTAGAGATTGAGGAGGTACCATCGCTAAAAAACAATTCAGCAATATTTTTTATTTCACCTTCATAGTCAGCTAATACCTTCACTTTAAAACTCATTCTTAAAGAAGAGTTAGCAGGAACAGAATCGAAGGCTACAGCCACTTCAATTACATTAGTACCTGCGGTTGTTTGGTAGGCAAATGGAGCATCTCCTGCCATTCTGTACAAGAGCTCTGTACCTGGATTGTTATTAGGTGTACTAAGGCCACCAGCGTAACTACTGCCCAATGGGATATGGTCTCGTAACAAGACTTTAGATGCTAAAACCCCATTGATACGAATATTAAAAAGGCCTGCTGAATCGACAGCACCATTGTTTAACAAAATAGCACTGACATTATTGGCTTGTGATAGAGCTAACGCACTAGAGGAGCCCGTATTGTTTGCCGTAATCTCATAACTAATTTCTTCACCTGGGGTCAACTCTTGATTGGGCTTGTTAGAAGATTTTGAGATGTTGAAAACGGGCCCAGTCACCAACTCAATAATGTCGGTATTGTTGGCACTTATTGCCTGTAAAACGGTAGTAGCGGTTAATTTGATTTGACTAGTATCGGGTGGGCTAGCATTGCTAGGAACAGTTGCAGTAATTAATAAAGCAACACTTGCACCAGGCGCTAAATTTTGAATACTAGTTGAGGGGCTGCCATTACTGGGCAGTACAGGCTCTCCAGGGTCCGATTTTCCATTGTTGTTACTATCTAAAACTAATTTTACATTGCTTGCAACAAAGCCCGATTGTTGTGCCAAGGTAAATTGATAATTGGAAGCAACATTGCCAGTATTCACTAAGGTGTGCGAAAGTGTAAATGGTGCACTTGGTGCACTTTTAATTGTCTGTGAATTGGTGAGAGTAAGTGCTTCTACAGCGGCAACCCTTACCTCTACTTCGTTTGATTCTACCTTTTGAGCGGACTCATACACCGCTGCTTTAAAAGTAACAGAAGCCCTATTACGAATCATAGTATCTGCTGGCGTTAAGGTAGGTATTGAAGCTATAGCACTCGAAAAAAATACCAAACCCAACACATAACATACCAATATAAGTAGAAATCTATAGAGAAAAGACCAAGCCACAACCCTAGTATTATTGTTAGGGTTGTTATTTAAACTATGATGTAAATTCAGTTGATTTTCAATAATACTCATATTTGCTTGTTAACTCATACAGTGTTTCTATGCTTCGTTTTTAAAAACTCTAATCATTATTATTATTAATTTTTTAATCAAAAATATACTTTTATTTAATATATTCATAAAAGTATATTCCAAAAATAATCAATTAATCGATTTTGACACAGAATTGCATTATTGTGCTAGCACCCGCCTCTAATGTTGAAGCTGAACAAGTCACTGCACCTACCGCACCGTTGCTACTAATGCCACCAATCGTGCCGTTCGTACAAGTTGGCGCTGCGGGACTTAACAATTTGGTATAACTCGGTGTAGTATCTGAAATTAATACAGACGTAACAGTCGCACTGCCTTCATTGCTGGCTTGGACTTTATAACAGACGCATTGTGCTGGTTTGGCACTTAACTGTGTGATTGCAAAGCTAGAGGAAGACGGTGCACCAGAACAACTTGAATCAAGCGCTTGTGTTTTTAATAAACGAATATTACCCGTAACAATCGTACTTGTATCAGTTACTGTCTGGGCTGACACATTACAAGCAGCAGCGGGTGTAACGGTTAAGGTACGAATATCTACTACTCCAGCAGAAGCACCGGTAGAAGCAAATACTTTCACAAATACTCGAATTGATTTTCCTTGAGCCAAAGTACCAGCCACAACAGTAGAGCCATCGGTGTATAAAGAGCCACTGCTTAATGCAGTCAAATTCGTAACAGGATTACTCAATTCATCAGCATCTAAAGCGCCGTTGTTATTCGAGTCAGCATAAACGACTGAAGTAAATGCCCCATTAGAGTTTCCACCACTTGCGGGCATAGAACAAACCAAATCATTATTACCTGTATTACTTAAAATATGGCTATAAACCACTGAACCGCCAGCAGCAATTTGTCCTGTGTTACTTGGGCTTAAAGTTAAGTTAGGTGCACCCACTACTTCAACGCCATCTCGCTTAGTACTAGTGAGAGTACTAACTGAGCCGCTAGTTGCTTTAAAAAAGAAACTTGTAGTACCTACTGATGCACCAACCGGAGCTGTCACTTCTGCACAAGCGATTTGTGTGTTGACATCGACTTGACTAGCGGTAATTGTAAAGTTGGTGGATACAGCACCTAAAGTAGCGCAACTCGCACTAGTAGAGCTATAAAACTGCACAGACCAACCTGCTGGCATAGCTCCTACTACAAAATCACTACCGGAGGCATCTAAATGTACAGTTCCGGCTAAGCTAGTTTTAATCCACAAAGGAAAACGAGCTTTACCAGCCACTACAGAGCCTTGTGGTGTACAAGACGGTGAACTACTATTAACCGTACAGACTGATAAGTCGCTAGCAACGCCTGTTAAGGTACCCGCTGCATCATTCGATATAGTTAAATTAGCAGTAGTGACAGATGTAATGGTATTTTTAACCGCATCTTTTTTAGTGCTATCCCCCTTAGAAGTAAATAACTGAGTGAGTGAACCACCAACTATTGCACTCGCAGGCAAAGTGACTTTGACTACAATTTTAACTCCACACGCTTTATTGGTATTGTCTGCAATAAATGGCGATGTACAAGAGCTAGCAGCCCCATCTCTATTGCTGGGAATTAAAGGAGTCGTACTTGCTGTAAGCGGTGTAGCACCATCGGCTTGAAACATCTCAATAACGGTTCCAGCAGGATAGGTGTTAGTGCTTACAGATACCACAAAGGCATCACTACCATTGCCTTTGTTCCAGACAAAATTTTCAAATGTTTGAGTACTGCCGGCAAGAGCTGTCGCAATTGTGGTTTCATCGTCAGAACTAGCTGGTATGCTAGGTGTACTATCTACACCTTTAGAACCATCTGTTGCGCTCACGTTTGCGGTAACTGAATAGTTTTGTGCAACTAATAATTGAACCGTATTGGTATCACAACTAGCAGAACCACAGGTAAAATGAGCCACATTGGTAATAGTGCCCACAGGAGCAGTCGATTGAACAGTTGCTTTAAAAGAAAATGTTTGTACTGCATTAGGAGCAAAATTGCTGAATTTAGCGGTTACCACATTAGCAGAAAATCCAAAATCAAGCTCGGTCCCTGTACCGTCTGCACTACCACCCTCTAAATTACCAGCCGCATCAGTTAGTGCTGTAGTTGCTGTAGATGACCACAAGCCAGAACCTGATTTATAACTTAAAGAGGAGGTTGCCAACAAACCAATCGTATCAGTTACAGTGGTATCGCCAGCAGCACTACCAGTATTGCGAACGGTAAAAGTATAAGTCACTACATCGCCTGGTACTGCATTAGTAATATCTTGACTTTTGACTACATCAAAAACAGCACCCATTTTGACGGTTAAGGTATCGGTATTTTGTGCCAACACAATACCACCATAGCCTGATGTTGACTGAGTTGTATCACCTAAACTACCAGCATCTACTTTAAGAGTTGCCGAAGCATCGGCTGCGGCGGTGCTTAAGGTACTGACCGCTAATACAAATTTATAGGATTGTGCAGCGGCAACTGGTCCAACACTTGCCACCTCTATACCCGTACTTCCAGAACAATCACCACTAGACAAAGTAGCAGCCAAATTATCTGGTTGGCCATCGCCATCGGTGTCAGCAAAAATTTGGCAGGTAGCATTGGTGGTGGTACCAGTACCCGATAAGTTCGTTACTTTAATTTTAAAACTATCTGCTGTATTACCCGCATTAGTAATAGTGTGAGGAAAATATACAGTGCCACCGGGAGCGACTGATTTATTATTATCTGCGCTCAAAACAAATCCAAATTTCTCAATGACTTTTGTTTCAACCGTGTTAGAGGTAACAGTCCTCGCCACGCCCAAAGCATCGGTGTAGCTAGCTGAAGCTTGATTACCAATTAAGGTACCTGCCAAAGGGGTAGATGACTCTGCAACTCCCAAACCTACTTTTAATGTCAAGGCGATCAATGCAAACCCAATAATAATGCTTGCAAGTTTTGATTGATGATATTTAATAATACGAATAATGCTCATAGTGAATTTCAATTAATTGTTTTAGTTTTTATTGATGACGATCACTCTTGCTTTAACAAGCATGGTTTGACCTGCGGCTAATTCAGCACTTGACCAGCGCAAAATCTTGTAATCAGACATGGGCAACACCACCACTTTGTCTTTGTTTTGTGCATCTTTCACTACTTTACTTAAAGGAATATCGGCGAAAAGTGTGCCACCAACCATAGTGCTTGCTTTGGCCTTTTTAGGAAAAGTCGTATCCTTTATTAACTCCGTACCATTTGGAATGGGTAAATCAAACTCAAGTTCTTTTAAAGCATTTTTGCTATTATTTTTATAAACTGCCTGATACTCTAAAACGGCACCTGGTGCAGCCGAAGTAGTTGGCATCAAGCTCTCATTGCCTTTAGCATCTTTGCTTACTAAAAATACTGTTAATTCAGATGACAATGTCGCAACGGTTGTACTTGCTACTGCTTTGTCAGCAGAGGTATTGGCAAAACAAGTAGCGACAAATAGCTCACATGCCATCATCAACCCTAGCAATGCTAACAAACGGAAATTTCTATTCATATAGCCCCCAAATTATTTAATATAGAAATACGCTTATTAATTGCTACAAAAAAAATATCAAAAATACATGTTCAACAGTATTTTTGATATCTAAATTTTGTGAAGGGTTTTTAAAATTAAAACCTAAAACGTATTTAACTGATATCAAAATTATAGGTGAGTAACATTTTTAAATCCATGATTTGCTTTAATAAAAACAACTCTAAAGCGTTATAAATATTACCAAAATGTAAAAAAAGTCCGTATTTATATATAAATATCTCAAAACACTAATAATAGATTTGGTCTTATTTTGATAAGAGTATCTATAATTTTCGATAGTAATGTAAATTTAAAGATTTTGGGGTTAATAAAACTTAATACAATCGCTTGATTTTGTGTTTTTTTCTTTACATATCAAAAATGCTGGTGTTACTTTTTTAGTCCTATTTTTATATTTTTCAAGCATTCAGCCTATCAATAATATTTATAAATGATGGGAATAATTGAAATTCTTATTCGAATTTGGGAGTTTCTAGCTACATTAGTTATGAATCTAGTAATTAACATCTATCTTGATAATGCACATAGTTAAATACATTCTCATTTTTAAGCTTATGAAATGTAAAGTAAGGCAAAATCCTCAAATATCTTGATTTATATCAGGAATCGCTAACAAAAGCCATCATAAATTCACAATTGATTTTGATTTCAAGTCACCCTTACTTGGTAATTGCACACAAGTAATTGTCACAATAAGATGAATAAAAAATCCTTGCTAGTGGCTGTAGAAAAACAACTGGCAAGGTTTAACAAGAAATTCATCAAAGGCTTAAAAGTATGCTTGTTTTTTAAACTGTAGGAAAAATCACTACTTGCAAGTATGGAATAGATAAAAGTGAACTATAAAAGCCAACGTTCGACCAAGGTAGGTAGCTGTTCGCTTTTGAATCAAGGGTGCTACGTACTTTACGAATTTCGCCGTGTAAATGAAGCGCCTTACTCGAACCTGCTCTTTCATGCAGGTCATCCACATTTTGTGGTAATAACGATGATGTCAAATTTTTCTTCTACTTGAGCAATAGCATAATGGGCAGCATTAGGGCTGGCTACTATCACTTTTTCACGTCTTTCGTTATAAAACTGTAAAACTAATTTTGCTTGACAGCTCTAAGTCAATGGGCTGACTACTTTAGTTACCTCATATTAATTCCAGATTTCGCCCATATCTCTGAAGGTTAATAAACCACTTTCTGCATTTACACCTGCCCCCAGTAAAAACTACAATAAGTTCTTTTTCAGAGGCGTTTATAAGAGGAGGCTTTGGCGTATTTTGACTCGATTGATTCATGATAGGAACTTACAAAAAAACCTATCTAAATCCAATACCTAAAAAAACAACACTAGCGATTACGCATCCAGTCAGCGGTTTGAAAAAATGAAGTGGCTAAACGCTTTTGCAACTCTGGGTCTAGTTCGATTTCTTGCATGGCTTGAGCCATACAAGCGAGCCATTGGTCACGCTCTTCAATACCAATACTAAAAGGCATATGCCTGGCTCTTAGCCGAGGATGGCCAAACTCTTGCTCATATAAGGGTGGACCGCCCAACCAACCACATAAGAACATAAAAAGCCTGCGCCTTGCATTATCTAAATCAGTGCCATGGCTGGCTCTTAAAACAGTATAAGCTGGTTCTAAGTCCATTAGGTCATAAAACCTATCAACTAATTTTTGAACTTGCTCTTGTCCCCCTACCCACTCAAAAGCAGTGGTGTATTGCGGTAATTGATTTGATTCTGTCATATAGCTAGAAATAATTCGAAGATTAAGAATGAAGAGTTTGCATGACAGGTTGAGAAATGACCTTGCGAATTGTCAAAAGACCTGCCAACCATGCTAATGATGCACCAGCAATAGGACCCAGTAAGAGCATGACCCATGATAGAGTCCAAGCAAATTCAAATACAAAATAGGCCAAGGCCCAAGCCAAACCATTGGCTAATAAGGTGGCTAATAAACCGGCTATAGTGCCTACTAAACATAACTCTGAAAGTTGCACTTTTTTAAGTAATTCTTGACTAGCTCCTAAGGCACGCATGATGGCGTAATCGCGCTTTCTTTGGTCTCGGTTCACAATCATGGTGGTCATTAACACCACGATACCCGACAGCAAACTAAACACAAATAACATTTCTACAGCCAAAATAATTTGATTTAACACTGCTTGCACTTGGTCTAGCGTAGTCTTCATATTGACCAAAGTAACATTAGGAAACTGAGCCACTAACTTCCTATCAAAATCGTTGCTAACAGGGGCTTTAAATGCACCCATATAAGTGGCGGGCACATCTGTCATTTGCGCTTTTGGATACATTACAAAAAAATTAGCCCGCATGGAAGACCAATCAACTTTTCTAATACTGGTAATTTTGGCCTCTGTGACTATTCCTGCAATGTCAAAACTTAAACGGTCGTTTAAGCCAACTGATAATGTTTTCGCAATACCCTCTTCGATACTAATGGAGTTGGCTTCTTCAGCAGTCCATTTTCCTGCCACCACTAGATTATGTGATGGTGCTTGTGCGCTATTAGACAAATTAAACTCTCGGTCTAACAAGCGCTTGGCTCGGTCTTCTTTAAAGTTATCAGGATTAACGACTTGGCCATTTATTGCCACCAATCGGCCTCTAAACATTGGAAACCAATCGTAGTTCTGCACTTGTGCCGTATTGAGTGAACTACGGAAATCATGCTCTTGTTCGGGCATGACATTAATCACAAAACGGTCTGGGGCATTCGCTGGGCTGGCACTGCGCCAACTACTGACTAAATCGGTTCTTAAAATAATTAACAATAAAACAGCCATTAAACCAATCGCAATACTACTAATTTGCACCACTGCAAATGCAGGCTGAGAGCTTAATTGCCGCAACGCCCAGCGCCACCAACTAGGGCCACGGCTATTGGCATTTAATTTTTTAACTAGCACGACAAAAGCCCATGCAATGGCTGCAATGAAAACGACTGCGCCAGCAAAACCACCCACTACAATAAAGCCTAATTTTAGGTCTTCGCTACTGAGCAATAACAAGCCGATTAAGACCAACAAACCCAACACAATGGTGATAACATTGCTGACCTTGGGAGGGCCTACATCACGCCTTAACACTCGAATAGCCGGCACACTTGATAATTGCAAAACAGGCGCTAAACCAAAAGCTAAAACTAAGGACAAACCCACTAAAACACCATTCAAAACCGGCTTCCAACTTAACGAAGGTAGTTCGGTAGCTAATAAATTTTTTAATAAATACAAAAGCAATTCATGGCCAGCAAAGGCGATCAATAATCCCATGAAACTGCCTAATAAACCTACTGCAATAAACTCTATAGTGTGCAAAAATGCGATTTGTTTTTGCGATAAACCCAGTACTCGGTAAAGGGCACATGCATCTAAATTACGTTCGGCAAAATTGCGTGCAGCTAATGCCAAAGCCACAGAACTTAATAAGGCAGCTAACAAGGCCACTAAATTTAAAAAATTGCTGGCTCTACCTAAAGTTTGAGTCATTTCAGGACGACCACTGGCCAAGGTTTCTAAACGCAACCCTTTCCAATCGAGTGCCTTAGTATCTTTTAAATTTTCGCTCACAAAATTTTCAAAATTGGCAATGGCTACAGGATTGCCAACCACCGCTAATCTATAACTAATACGACTTGCAGGTTGTATTAGTTCGGTGGCGGCTAAATCTTGTGCATTCATCATGACTCTGGGGGCAAAATTTGCAAAACCTGCACCTCTGTCGGGTTCTTTTACAATTTCTGCTTGTACTTTAAAACTCGCATTACCCAACAATAAAGTGTCACCTATTTTGAGATTAAATACCTCTAATAATGCAGTGTCCACCCACACATTATCTTTGTCAGGTCCGGCCTTGACTTTTTCGGATGCTATCTGTGGCCCTTTCCTCACCTCCATAGCGCCTTTTAATGGGTATGGTGGCTCAACAGCCTTTAAAGAAACCAGACGCGTTTGCTCACCTGTCTCGGGACCAGTACGCGCCATAGTAGGAAAACTTAATGTCTGAACCGCTGTTAAACCCAGTTGCTTGACTTTGTTATGAATGGGTTCTGGAACTGGGTTATCGCTGGCCACAACAGCATCACCGCCTAGCAATACTTGAGCGTCTCGTTGTAAACCACTTTTTAAACGATCAGAGAAAAACCCTACGGTTGACAATGCCGCCACTGCCAACACCACTGTTAGTAACAATAAGGCTAATTCGCCAGAACGCAGGTCGCGCCATAAAGCGCGTAGACTCATTTTAAAGATTGAAATTTTCATACTTTAAAGATACCTCATTTTGAACAAACCTCGTGCATTTAGGGAAATTGGATGTTGTAAAGTTAGTTAAAGAATACTCCTACTCAACTAATTCGTGATGACTTGTTATTTTTAAAAGTGTTTGACTTTGGCCACAGTCGTATGCAAAGAACACGGACATAAGGCTTCGTAAATAACACGATTATTGAATCAAAATAACATTTACTTCGTGGTAATTTTGGACACCTTTGGCATTTCAGGACTACGCATTAGCTCAAAACACTATTGCGAGCCTTGTTCAAAATTAATGTTTGGTAACTTAGGAAAGAAAGCCAAGAACGTACCACCCACCTTTTTAAGCCGAATTAGATAAACCTCAATCATTAGAAAATGGAGGTGTCGGCACCTTATCAAACTTGGTCTGTTGGATGGAGCCCAACTTTAAACAACGGCTATAACCATGGTTAACAATAAGGCATTTTTGTAAAAGCTTGGAACCACTTGGTTTAAAAGTGGTACTCCACTTTATTAAAGTCGCTAATCGCAAATACGTACAAAATCATTAGGTATTCGTCGTTTTCATTATTAATTTGGTGACGCGCGTTACCTGGAATAAATAACATTCGGCCCGGTGCTACATCATACACGACATCATCAATTGTGACCGTTCCACGCCCTGACAGAGTGAAATAGGT